>DNZB01000043.1 GCA_003506635.1 Parvularcula sp. | reverse complement strand
CTGGCGAAGAAGCGCGGCGTCGAAGTTCACGTCGACTATTTCACGCCGGCGACCGCCGAAAAGCTCCGGTCGACGCGCGAGCGGCCGAAGGTGATCGCCACATCGAATACGTTCAACCACATCGGCGACCTTCACTCTTTCATGAAGGGGATCGACATTTTCCTCGCTGACGACGGCTTCTTCGTCATCGAAGTGCCGCGCGCGAAGGAGATGATCGACAACAACCTCTTCGAGAACATGTATCATGAGCATGTGGCGCAGTTCAGCCTTCTTTCGATCGTGAAGCTCGGCGCTTTTTTCGGGATGGAGGTCGTCGACGTCGATCGCCTGCCGCTCATCCATGGCGGCTCGATGCGAATTTTCCTGTCGCGGAAGTCGCAAGGAATTAGAGGAAAGCCGATCGTCGCTGAAATGCTGAAGGATGAGGCGGACGCCGGCATGCTCGACAAGGCGAGCTATGATCGGCTCGCAAAGCGCGTTGACGCCATCGGCGCCGAGATCCGCAAAATTCTCGGCGACTTCAAAAAGCAGGGCAAGAAGATCGCCGGCTACGGCGCATCAGCGCGTGGCAACACCCTTGTCACCTATTACGGTCTCGGCACGGATTACCTCGATTTCCTCGTCGACAAGAACCCCCTAAAGCACGGGCTCTATTCGCCGAACCTTCGGATTCCGATCAAGCCGGTCGAGGCGATCGAGACGGAAAAACCAGACGTCCTCTTCGTTCTCGCGTGGAATTTCTTCGACGAGATCAAGAACCAGCAGCAGGCGTTTCTCGACCGCGGCGGCAAGTTCGTGGCGCCGCTGCCGACGCTGCGCGTCGTCGGTTAGCCGTGCGGCGGGCGGCGTCATGAAATCGGCGCTCGTCACCGGCGGCGCCGGCTTCATTGGATCGCACCTTGTACGGCGCCTCGTCGGAAACGGCGTCGCCGTCACACTCATCACGCGCCCGCAGACCGATCTTTCGCGGCTTGCAGACGTTCGAGGCCAGGCGCGGATCGTTACGGTCTCCGGCGCTGGCGACATCGCCCGCGCATTTCGCACGGCAAATGCGGACGCTGTTTTCCATCTCGCCTCGCAGACGCGAGCGGCCGGCGCATCGCCGGTCGATGACGCCATCGGGCGTGTCTGCGACGACCTTCTGTTTCTGCTTTCGATCGTGAAGGCCGCAGCCGAAACCCCCGAGGCGCCAAAGGCGTTCATTCGCGCGGCCTCGCTCGCCGAATACGGCGCCGCGCCGCCGCCCTATCGCGAAGAAGATCGGCTCCGACCGCTCACGCCCTATGGCGCGTCCATGGCGGCCTGTTCGGAATTTCTCGCGGCCCTCGCGCCGTCGCTGCCCTTCCGCGTCGCCCAGGCGCGCCTGGCGCTCGTCTATGGTCCCGGCCAGTCAGCCTCGTTCCTCATCGCTGAGATGATTGAAAACCTGACGGCCGGGCGCGGCGTTGAAATTCGCAATCCCGAGGCGCGCCGCGATCTGATGTTCATCGACGACGCCGTTGACGGGATGATCGCGCTTGGAACGCGCGCCGGCGTGTCGGGGATCATCAATATCTGCACCGGCGCCGGTGTTTCCATGCGCGCGGCGGCCGCGACGATCGCCAGCGCCGCGGGCGCCGATCCCCGGCTTGTGCGCTATGGCGCAGCGCCTGTCTCCGACGGCGCGCAAGATCTCTGGGGCTCGCCGGCGCTGGCGGAAAAAGTCCTCGACTGGCGGGCCGAAACGACTTTTCAAGACGGCGTCGTCAAGACGATCGCGCGGCGCGCCCTTGCGCCCGGCCAGCGGAAAGCGACCCAATGACCGCCCGAAAGAAGCTCGTATCCATCCTCATCCCCGCCTTCAACGAGGAAGAGAACGTCACGCGCGCCTATGAGACCGTCAAGAAGGTCTTCGACAGCCTTCCTGGCTACGATTTTGAGATCGTCTTCACCGACAATCATTCGACCGACAAGACCTTCGCGCTGTTGAAGACGATCGCCGCGAAGGACTCACGAGTCCGCGTCATCCGCTTCGCGCGCAATTACGGCTACCAGCGTTCGGTGCTCGTCGCCTACAAGGCCGCGCGCGGCGATTGTTCCGTGCAAATCGACTGCGACCTGCAAGATCCGCCGGAACTCATCCCGGAGCTGCTGAAGCATTGGGAAGCCGGTCATCAAGTCGTCTACGGCGTGCGCCGTTCGCTGCCGGACGGGCCGGTCACCGCATTCGCGCGTAAGACCTTTTATCGCCTCATGCGCTCGCTCAGCGAGGATGACCTGCCGATCGACGCCGGCGAGTTCCGCCTTGTCGATCGTGTCATTCTCGACCAGTTGCGCGACGTCGACGACACCTCTCCTTACGTGCGCGGCCTCGTCAGTTCGATGGGGTTTTCGCAAATTGGCGTCCAGTATGATCGACAGGCGCGTATCGCCGGCGAAAGCAAGTTTCCCTTGCGCGCGCTCATCAGCCTCGCCGTCGACGGCGTCCTCAATCACTCGCTTATCCCCTTGCGGATCGCTTCCCTGACCAGCCTTGTCGTGGCGACGATCACTTTTGTCGTCATCTTCGTCTATCTGATGGGGCGTTTGCTGCTCGGGCAGGATTGGCCGGCGGGCTTTGCGACGACGACCGTGCTGTTGCTCATGTCGATCATGCTGAACGCGATGTTTCTCGGCATCATCGG
>DNZB01000275.1 GCA_003506635.1 Parvularcula sp. | reverse complement strand
AAAACTGGGGAAACCGGCCTGTTGAAGGACGCCGCCGGACTCGGCGTACTTCTGATCCTGATCGCGTCCGTGCAGCTTTTGAGCTTCGTCGCCGGCGCCTGAACGAAGGAAGGTTGACGCGATGGGCGACCCGATCCGGGAGGCCGCATTGTTGGACGCTGCCCGGAAGGAAGCCGGCGCGCCAAAGCCGGTCGCCGATTTTGTCCATCTCCATCTCCATTCCGCCTATTCGCTCTCCGAAGGCGCGATCAAGACCGGCAAGCTGAAAGACCTCTGTCTCGCGGCTGGGATGCCGGCGGTCGCGGTCACCGACACCAACAATCTCTTCGGCGCGCTTGAGGTCTCCGACACCCTCGCCGCCGCCGGGTTACAGCCGATCCCCGGGCTGCAGCTGTCGCTCGCCAGCGACGTCAAAGGCGCCCGCCCGCCCGCGATCGTATTGCTTGCCCAGTCGGAAGCGGGGTTCCGGCGCCTGATGCGGCTTTCAAGCCGCGCTTATCTGGCGTCGGCCTCTCCTGACTACGTCGCCGCCGCGCTGTCCTGGTTTCCGGACGAGGGGACCGAGGGGCTCATTTGCCTTTCCGGCGGTTTTGACGGCCCGCTCGACCAGCTGTTCCGGCTCGACCGCGGCGACGAGGCGATGGCGCTTGCCGCGCGTTTGGCCGAACTCTTCCCGAATCGCTTCTACGTCGAGTTGCAGCGTCACCCCTCGCGACGCGCGCGCCCCGTCGAAAGTGATCTCATCGGCGCCGCCGACGATCTCGGCTTGCCTGTCGTCGCGACGAACGAGCCCTTTTTTCCGAAGGCGGACGATTACGAGGCGCATGATGCGCTCCTCTGCATCGCCGAAGGCGCCTATGTGCACCAGGAAGACCGGCGCGCCGTCACGCGCGATCATTATTTCAAGTCCGCGTCGGAAATGCGCGCGCTTTTCGCCGACCTGCCCGAAGCGATCGACGCCACGATCGAAATCGCCCGGCGCTGCGCTTATCGTCCGCGCACGCGCCAGCCGATCCTGCCGCGTTTTACGAAGGAAGCGGCGCGGGCCGGCGCCGGTGATGACGGGCTCGAGGCGGAGGCGCGAGAGCTTGAACGTCAAGCGCGCGAGGGCCTCAAGACGCGGCTTGCGTCCGGCGCGCTGGCGGCTGCGGAAGCGGATTACTGGGACCGTCTCAAATTTGAGATCGACGTCATCTGCAAGATGGGGTTCCCGGGTTATTTCCTGATTGTCGCAGACTTCATCAAATGGGCGAAGAAGGAAGGCATTCCGGTAGGACCGGGGCGCGGATCAGGCGCGGGTTCGCTCGTCGCCTGGGCGCTGACCATCACTGATCTTGATCCCTTGCGCTTCGGCCTTCTTTTCGAACGCTTCTTGAATCCTGAGCGGGTTTCGATGCCGGACTTCGACATCGACTTCTGTCAGGACCGGCGCGACGAAGTGATCCGCTATGTGCAGGCGAAATACGGCGCTGACCGCGTCGCGCAGATCATCACCTTCGGCAAATTGCAGGCGCGCGCGGTGCTCCGCGATGTCGGGCGCGTGATCGGCATGCCCTATCCGGTGGTCGACCGGCTGTGCAAACTGGTGCCGAACAATCCCGCCAATCCGGTGACGCTCGCCGAGGCGATCGAATCCGAGCCGCGCCTCAAGGAAGAGCGCGCGCGCGACGAAGGCGTCGCGGCGCTGCTCGAAAAAGCGTTGAAGCTTGAAGGTCTATATCGCCACGCCTCGACCCATGCGGCCGGCGTCGTCATCAGCGACCGCGCGCTCGACGAGCTGACGCCGCTTTACCGCGATCCGCGTTCGGACCTCCCCGCGACGCAATACAACATGAAGTGGGTCGAGCCTGCGGGCCTTGTGAAATTCGACTTCCTGGGCCTCAAGACGCTCACCGTCATCGACCGTGCGGTGAGGTTCTTGCGGGCGGCCGGGACCGAGATTGATCCCTTGCGCCTTCCGCTCGACGACAAGAAGACTTTTGCGATGCTGGGCGAGGGCGCTGCCGTCGGCGTGTTCCAGCTTGAATCAACCGGCATGCGTCAGACTCTTCGGGCGATGAAGCCCGATTGCGTCGAGGACATCATCGCGCTCGTCTCGCTCTACCGGCCGGGCCCGATGGAGAACATTCCGACCTATATCGAGCGCAAGCAAGGGCTGTCGCCGCCCGATTATCTGCACCCCTCGCTCGAAGCCGTGCTGAAGGAAACCTACGGCGTCATCATCTATCAGGAACAGGTGATGCAGATCGCGCAGATCCTCTCCGGCTATTCGCTGGGCGAGGCGGACCTTCTCCGGCGCGCCATGGGCAAGAAGCAGAAGGAGGAGATGGACCGCCAGCGCGCCCGCTTCGTCGAGGGCGCCAGTGCGAAGGGCGTCGATCCGCGAAAGGCTCAATCGATCTTCGAGCTTGTCGAGAAGTTCGCAGGCTACGGATTCAACAAGAGCCACGCGGCCGCATACGCCCTTATCGCCTACCAGACGGCGTATCTCAAGGCGAACCACCCGGCGGAGTTTCTTGCGGCCTCGATGTCGCTCGATCTTTCGAACACCGACAAGCTGGCGGTGTTCCTGAAGGAGGCGCAGCGCAGCGGCGTGCCGGTGAAGCCGCCGCACGCCAATCATTCCGGCGCGGATTTCTCGGTCAAGGACGGCGCCGTTCTCTATGCGCTCGGCGCGGTCAAGAATGTCGGCGAAGCGGCGATGCGCCTTATCGCAGACGAGCGGCGCGCGCACGGGCCCTTTCGCGATATTTACGATCTTGCGGAACGGGTCGATCTTAAGGCCGTCGGAAAGCGCGCTCTTGAAAATCTCGCCCGCGCCGGCGCGCTTGACGGCCTTGCGCGCTCGCGCGCCGCGATCGTCGCCGGCGCCGACCTTGTCATTCGCCATTCGGCGCAGGCGTTTGAAGACCGCGCAAGCGCGCAAGGCGGCCTTTTCGATGTCGGCGCGGCGCCCGCGCTGGAGCGCCCGCGCCTTCCCTCCGTCGATGAGTGGGCGCCGATCGAGCGGTTGAACGAGGAGCGCGCCGCGCTCGGCTTCTATTTCAGCGGCCACCCGCTTGACGACTACGCAACGGAGCTCCGCCGCCTCAAGGCGATCACCGCGGCCGAAGCGATTGAGGCCGCGAAGGCGGGCGCGCGCTTTTCCGGCCAGGTCGCCGCGGTCATTCGCGCCGTCCGCATGCGTCGTTCGCGCGCCGGAAAGCCTTTTGCGTTTGTCGAATGCTCGGACGCGACGACGGATTTCGAGATCGCGGTTTTCTCAGAGGTCCTCGAGGCTTCGCGCGATTTCCTCGAAGCCGGCGCCCTCGTTCTCTTCGCGGCGAACGCCGAGGAGCGGGAAGGCGAGGTGCGTTTGGCCGCAGACGGCGTCCGCCGCCTTGACGCCGCCGCGGCCCAGACGACCTCGCAGCTGAGGATCGCCGTAGCCGGCGTGGACGCCATCGAAGCCGTCCGCCGCCGCCTTTCGGCCGTCAAGCCAGCGGCGCCGGGCGAGGCGGGAGAAGTCATCCTGTCGCTGACGCTTCCGGATCAAGGGGGGCGTCAGGTCGATCTTGCGCTGAAAGAGCGCGCGGCTTGTACGCCGGCGGTTCGCGGGGCCTTGAAGGCGGTCGACGGCGTCCTTGAGGTCGAACTGGTCTAGACCGGATTTCAGCCTCGCCCCGCCTCGCCTGTTGCTTTGCGGGACCTGACCCCCTATAGCCCCGCGCCATCACACATGCGGGGATCAATCCTCGGTGGGCGGCTTCGGCCGCCTTCTCGGCGCCCCGCAGCGGAAGAACCTTGAGGAGACTAAAATGGCGCTGCCGGAATTCAGCATGCGCCAGCTTCTGGAAGCTGGCGTTCACTTCGGTCACCAGACGCATCGCTGGGACCCCAAAATGAAGCCCTACATCTTCGGCGAACGCAATGGCATTCACGTCGTTGATTTGTCGCAGACCGTGCCCCTTCTTCATCAAGCGCTCGTCAAGATCCGCGACACCGTCGCGCGCGGAGGGCGCATCCTGATGGTCGGCACCAAGCGCCAGGCGCAAGGGCCTATCGCCGAACACGCGCGCCGCTGCGCGCAGTATTACATGAACGTGCGCTGGCTCGGCGGCACGCTGACCAACTGGGAGACGATCTCCAATTCCATCCGTAAGCTGAAGGAAATGGAGGAGCTTCTCGCTGGCGGCGGAAAGGGGCTGACCAAGAAGGAGCAGCTGCAGATCGCGCGCGAGCGCGACAAGCTCGAAGCCTCGCTCGGCGGCATCCGCGATCTCGGCGGCCTGCCTGATCTTCTTTTCGTCATCGACGTCAAGAAGGAAGCGATCGCGGTCAAGGAAGCCAAGAAGCTCGGCATTCCGGTCGTCGCCGTCGTGGACACGAATTGCTCGCCTGACGACATCGACTTCGTCATCCCGGGCAATGACGACGCCAGCCGCGCGATCGCCCTTTACTGCGGCCTTGTCGCCGATGCGGTCATCGACGGCATTTCGGCGAGCCAGGCCTCGCTCGGCGTCGATCTTGGCGCGCTCGAAACCGTTCCTGCCGATCCCGTGATCACGCAGGCCGAATCTGGCGCCGGCGCGGCGGCTTAAGGCGACCTTTTTCCGGCGGCTTCCGCCGCCGCGACACAGCATCAAAGCGGGCAGGCGGGATCGCCGGGCCCGCTCGAAACATGACGAAAACCTACGAACGCGATTGAAGGAGCAAGAACGATGGCCGCGATCACCGCGCAAATGGTGAAGGACCTCCGCGAAACGACCGGCGCCGGCATGATGGACTGCAAGGCCGCGCTCCAGGCGACCGACGGCGACATGGAAGCAGCGATCGACTGGCTCCGCAAAAAGGGTCTCGCCAAGGCGGCGAAGAAGGCCGGGCGGGCGGCCGCCGAAGGGCTTGTCGTCGCGGCTACCAAACCGGGCCTCGGCGTCCTGGTCGAGGTGAACTCGGAAACGGACTTTGTCGCGCGCAACGAGACCTTCCAGAAGATGGCGCGCGAGATCGCGGATGTCGCGCTCGGCGCGAACGGCGATGTCGAGGCGGTCAAGGCGTCCGCCTATCCGGGCGCCGGCATGAGCGTCGCCGACAAGGTCGCCGAAATGGTCGGCCAGATCGGCGAGAACATGAATGTCCGCCGCGCCGCGATGGTGAAGGCCGACGGCGGCGTCGTCGCGGCCTATATTCACAACCAGACCGTTGAGGGCGCGGGCAAGATCGGCGTCCTCGTCGGCCTCAAATCGTCTGGCGACCCGGGAAAGCTCAACGCCGTCGGCAAGCAGATCGCGATGCACGTCGCCGCGGCGCGCCCGCTCGCCGGCCGCGTGGAAGACCTCGACCCGGCGGTGGTCGCGCGCGAGAAATCCGTTCTCGTCGAGCAGGCGCGCGCTTCCGGCAAGCCTGACGAGGTCGTCATGAAAATGGTCGAGGGGCGCCTTCGCAAATTTTACGAGGAATCGGTCCTGCTCGAGCAAATCTTCGTCATCGACGGCGAGACGAAAGTCGCAAAGGTGATCGAAAACGCCGCCAAGCAGATTGGCTCTCCGATCGAGTTTACGGGCTTTGCGCGCCTTGAACTTGGCGAGGGCGTCGAGAAGACGGAAGAAGAATAGGGGTTGGGCGTTGGAAGTGGGGGCTTCCGCCGCCTGTGCGTCGGACGCCCAAAATCCAAGCACTTCCAACCGCTTGCAAATCAGCTTTGCGCTTCTATGGTGCGAGCCGCGATGTGCGGGATGACGGAGTGAACGATGGCGCGCGGACTGAGATTTAAACGCGTCCTTCTGAAGATCTCCGGTGAGGCGCTGATGGGCGCCAAGCAATTCGGCATTGATTACGATACGGTCGAGCGCATCGCCTCGGAAGTGAAAGAGGCGCAGGCGCTCGGCGCCGAACTCGGCCTCGTCGTCGGCGGCGGAAACATCTTCCGCGGCATGAGCCAGGCGGCGCAAGGCATGGAACGTGCGAGCGCCGATTATATGGGCATGCTCGCGACCGTGATGAACGCGATAGCCCTGCAAAATGCGCTGGAAAAGATCGGCGTTTTCACGCGCGTGATGTCGGCGATCGAGATGACCGCGATCTGCGAGCCCTACATCCGGCGGCGCGCCATCCGCCACATGGAGAAAGGCCGCATCGTCATTTTCGCGGCCGGCACCGGCAATCCGTTCTTCACGACCGACACTGCGGCGGCGCTGCGCGCGGCTGAGATGGGCTGCGACGCGCTTTTCAAAGGCACCAATGTCGACGGCGTTTATTCGGCCGATCCGAAGAAGGACAAATCCGCAACGCGCTTTGAGACGCTTTCCTATCGCGAGGTGATGGTGCGCGATCTCAAAGTCATGGACCAGGCGGCCATCGCAGTAACGCGCGAGAACCACATTCCGATCGTCGTCTTTTCCATCGCCGAGCGCGGCGGCGTCGTCGGCGCGCTTTCCGGCGAGGGAAAGTTCACGACGATCATCGATGCTTGATGAGGGCGACGCCGAACCGGCGCAAATGCGCCATTATTTCGCGATGATCGACCGCTAGAGGAGAAG
>DNZB01000080.1:13668-13829 GCA_003506635.1 Parvularcula sp. | reverse complement strand
ACGAGGAAGCGGCGATCGCCGCGATAGAGGAACGCCGCCGAGACAGTCTGGTCGTTGCCGAGATCGATCATCAGGCGAATGGGTTCGCCGTGGCCGCGCCCGCCGGGCAGGTCCTTCACGCCCAGCGTATGGAATTTTCCGTCCGTGCCGAAGATCATCAG
>DNZB01000080.1:13142-13274 GCA_003506635.1 Parvularcula sp. | reverse complement strand
ACCGGCTCCTTCTCGATCAGCTGGTCGAGATTGATTTCCTCCGCCGCGGGGGCGTCTTCGACGCTGGTGCGGCGCCGGCCGACGTTTGACTTCGGGTCGAAAATCTTGCGCACTTCGCGCAGTTCGTCGGCG
>DNZB01000080.1:10109-12863 GCA_003506635.1 Parvularcula sp. | reverse complement strand
CACTGCGCCTCATCCGATTTCAGGAGCGCTTGAAGCTCCTTCTGCTCCTTCCTCAGCGCAGAGTCCTCGGCCTTGATTTCCATCTCCTCAAGTTTGCGCAAATTCCTGAGGCGCATGTTGAGGATCGCCTCAGCCTGCACGTCGGAGAGCTTGAATTTCCTGATGAGCTCCGCTTTCGGGTCATCCTCATAGCGGATGATGCGGATCACCTCGTCGAGGTTCAGATAGGCGACAAGGAGACCGCCGAGGATTTCGAGACGCTCCGCGATCTTCTTCAGCCGGAAATTCGAGCGGCGGACGAGCACATCCTTGCGGTGCTCGTTATAGGCGACGAGGGCGTCGCGAAGGCCCATCACGCGCGGCGCGCCGGAAGCGTCAAGCACGTTGAGATTGAGCGGGAAGCGCGTCTCAAGCTCGCTCTGGCGGAAGAGGCTTTCCATCACCGCCGCCGCGTCGATCGTTCCCGCGCGCGGCTCGATGATCAGGCGGATATCCTCCGCGCTTTCGTCGCGAATATCGGCGACGGCGGGAAGCTTCTTTGACTGGATAAGCTCGGCGATCTTCTCGATGAGCTTCGATTTCTGCACCTGGAACGGGATTTCGGTGACGACGATCTGATAGCGTCCGCGCCCCAGATCCTCCGCTGTCCAGCGCGCCCGCAGGCGAAAGCCGCCGCGTCCCGTCGCATAGGCCTCGATCATCGACGCGGCCGGCTCAATCAGCACGCCGCCGGTCGGAAAGTCGGGCCCCTTCACAAGTCCAAGCAAAGTTTCCGTGCGCGCGTTCGGCGTCTTGATAAGATGAAGGCACGCATCGATCAGCTCGGCCGGATTATGCGGAGGGATCGAGGTCGCCATGCCGACCGCGATGCCGTTCGCGCCGTTCGCCAGCATGTTCGGAAACGCAGCCGGCAAGACGACCGGCTCCTTCCCCTCGCCGTCATAGGTGTCGCGGAAATCGACCGCGTCTTCATCAATGCCTTCGAGAAGGAGAGCGGCGGCGTCTGTGAGGCGACTTTCAGTGTAGCGCATCGCGGCGGCGTTATCGCCGTCGATATTTCCGAAATTGCCCTGCCCATCGATCAGCGGCGCGCGGACGGAGAAATCCTGCACAAGGCGGACCATCGCGTCATAGATCGCCTGATCGCCATGCGGATGATAATTGCCCATCACCTCGCCGACGACTTTCGCCGACTTCTTGAAGCCGCCGTTCGGGTTGAGCCGCATCTGCCGCATCGCGTAGAGAATGCGCCGGTGAACAGGCTTCAGGCCGTCGCGAACATCAGGCAGCGCGCGCGCCGTGATCGTCGACAGCGCATAGGCGAGATAACGCCGCGACAGCGCCTCGTCGAAGGGTTCGAGGAAAATTTCTTCGGGCTTTGCGGGTTCGTCCCCGCCGCCTTTGCGGGTCTTCGTCTTTGTCATGGGCGGGGCATAGCAGAGTCCGGCGGCGACGCTAGCGGTCTAGAGGTCGAGGTCGGAAAGTTTGGGGCCGCTGCGCGGGGCTGCAAAGTAGAACTCGGCGAAATAGCGCCCCTCCGATTCGAGCCCCTTGGCGTCAATGCCGAGCGCATCGAGCGCGGACAGGGCGCCCGCCATCTCCTCGGCGTCCGCGAATTTGCGCTGGGGAAAATACCGGCCTTCGAGCTTCTCGGCGTCAAGCCCAAAGTCGGCAAGTCGATCGGCGATCCGGTCGAACGGGAATTGCCGCAACGAGAAAGCAGCGACACAGGGCGGCGCCCCCTTCGCCGCCACCATAATCGCCTCGAATGTCTGTTCGGTGACATATCCGACCGCGCCGGTCGTAATGATCAGGTCGGCGCCTTCAACCGCCCACGCGGTGCGCGCCGACGCGGGCGCCGCCTCCAAATTCTGCGTGACGGCCTCGTCTAGCAGCCCGACCGCCTTTCCGTAGCCCGCGGCCTCCGCTGCGATATCGACGCCGACGAATTTCGCTTCGCGCATGACGGCGCGGTCGGCGTAGAACGCCGCATCGTCGAAGATGGTCTCGGCGACAGACGAGGCGCGCGCCGAAGTTGCGCGATAGCGCGCGACGAGATCTGCGAAGTCGAGTCCGTATTTGATCATGGCGGCGTTAACCCCGTAGGAACAGCCGACATCGACGATGGTCGGCGACGCGGGCGCGAGGGCGTCGATGACGGCCTCGAACACGGGGCGCGCTTCAGACGGTATCCGGTAATCGAGCGCGCCGAGCGTCCGGTAATAGCGGCGCGGGTCGGGAAGATTGTATACATCGTCGAAATTGAATTTCGCGGCGTTCGCGGCCTCAAAGAGTTCGTCAACATTTTCCATGGGCGGGCCCCTTTTTCGGATCACCATTTGTCGCTGAGGCGCGCATCGTAGGCGTTCGCTGCGCGAATTGCAAAAGAGCGACGCCTGATGCGCCGGCGCCGCGCGTCAACGCAGCTCGCACAGCAGCGCGAAAAGCCCTCGCCTTGCTTCGGGTGTTTCCCGGTTCGAAAGGTGAAGGATGCGGGTTTCGATGAAATGGCCCGTCGTTTTCAGTCCTTCGATCGCATCGGCGAGCGTTGCATTGGCGCCCGGATCGCGCAGGAAGGCCGGCAGCGGCAGCATGCGGTCCTTGTATGGCTCCCCCGCTTCGGCGGAGACGGCGCACGCCGATTTCGGCGAAACGTATATGAGATCTTCGCGCGCGCCTGTCGCCGCGCATTTGTCGAGCGTAAGGCCGAAGCCTAATTCCGCAAGAAGGCCCAATTCCCAGCGCGCCATCAGC
>DNZB01000080.1:0-9847 GCA_003506635.1 Parvularcula sp. | reverse complement strand
CCGGCCAGATGTCGATGTCGTCAAGATGATCGAAGAGAATGCGCAGCGTATGATAGATGCGGGGGTGCGCCTGCCTTTCGGGCAGCGTCGCCGAGGCGACGGCGCAGGCGGCGGTGAGCGCGGCGAGCGACAGCCGGTCCTGCATCAGGCTCGCTGCGCGCGCCTCAGTCAGCTCAAGCGCGAAAAAGCCGAGGCTATCGTCGAGGCGGCCTTTCCATGTCGCCTTGACGCCGTTGCCGGGCTGGAGGAGCGGCGTTTTGGCGCGCCCCTGCCCGCCATAGACGAGGCCCGCCCAACGGCCATGATGCGGCGTCAATATGTCCGCGACCGCCGCACTCTCGCCGTGGGAGCGCGCGGAAAGAACGACTCCGTCGTCAGTGAATTCCATGACGGGCTGTTCTTTGTTCCATCACGCAAATTCGACTGTCATCGCGTCGATCGAGCGGATGGCCACGTGGCCTGTGATCGTCGGCGGCTTGCCGATGATGCGCGTCTTCGGGGCGAGGCGCGCGATGGTCGCGATCGCCTCCTCCATCTCCGCGCGCGCGAGCGCCTCGCCAAGGCAGCGGTGCGCGCCATGGCCGAAGGCGATGTTCCAGCGCGGCAACCCGGTGCGCCGAATGTCGAAGCGGTCAGGGTCAGGATAAACGTCAGGGTCGCGCAAGGCCGAAACGAGCGAAATCGACACGACGCGCCCCTCAGGAATCATGACGCCGTCGATATCAAGGTCCTTCAAGGCGACGCGCCCGACCGAACCGACCGGGGGATCGAAACGCAGCCCCTCCTCGACCGCCGCCTTCTTCCATCTGTCGGGATCGGCGCAGACCAGCGCCCATTGCTCCGGATGCTGAAGGAGCTGCGACAAAATCGACGCCGTCCCGGTGCGCGTCGTATCGGATCCAGCTAGGATGACGCCCGCCATCTGCACGCGGATTTCGCTTTCGGTCAGCTTTCCTTCCTCCGCCGTCACGCGGGCGTAGTCTGTCATGAAATCCTCGCGCGGGCGCGTGCGCCTGACATCGAGGAGCCGCGCGACATAAGCGTTGAGCTTGGCGACGCCGTCATTGATCGCAGGGAGCTCCTCCGGGGTGAAGAAGGCGATGCCGCGCGCCGCGTCGGCGACCCATTTCGTGAATTTCGGCCAGTCTCCGGGTGGCGCGCCGACGATCTCGGCGATGATGCGCGAGGGGATCGCGCGACTGAAATCGTCGAGGAAATTGATCGGTCCGTTGCCCTTGCTTCCCATGATGATTTCGGCCGCGATTGCGGCGACGCGCGGGCGCATGCCGTCCATCAGCTTGAAGGCGAATGTCCGCGCCATCGGCTGGCGCCGCTTCAAATGGGTCTCGCCGTTCGCAAACAGCATCGCATCGCGATAAATTTCGAAAAGCGGACCTTCGGAAATGCCGCGCAGGAACATCGGCTCCATCTCGATCTGCCGCGTCAGCGAATTATCGAAAACGAAGCCGGCGTGCCGGTGGCGCAGCGGGATGAAGATGCCGATCTCGTTGACGGCGACGTCACCCTTCTTGCGCGCTTCAGCGTATATTCCGTGCGGATCAGCGAATGCCGCGCCGGTCTCGATCAGGACGGGCTCGCGGCGGGCGGATTGGGCGGCGACTGACATCAGCGGTCTCCGGGACAGGCGTCTCCGGCATACCGAAGCGGAAGGACGGTCTCAATCGCAATTCGCCGCCGGCCGCGGGCGTCAGGCGAGGCCCGCCCGGCCGATCGCCAGAAACTTTCGCCGCCGATGCTTGCGAAGCTCGTCCGCGGACAGCCCGGCAAGCGACGAAATCGCGTCATCAATCGCGTCGCCGAGGCGCTCGATCGCCTGAACAGGATCGCGGTGCGCGCCGCCGACGGGTTCTGGAACAATGGCGTCGATCACCGCAAGGCTTTTGAGGTCTTCGGCGGAAATCTTCATCGCTTCAGCGGCGTCGGGCGCTTTTCTGTCTCCCTTTCCTTGTGCGTCTTTCCAGAGGATCGACGCGCAGCCTTCGGGCGAAATCACGGAATAGATCGAATGTTCGAACATCAAGACCATGTTCGCGGCGGCGAGCGCGACGGCGCCGCCCGATCCCCCCTCGCCCACCACTGCGGCGATGAGCGGCGCGCCGAGCGACAGGCAACGCTCCGTACACGTCGCGATCGCCTCCGCCTGCCCCCGCTCCTCCGCCCCGCGCCCCGGATAGGCGCCAGCCGTATCGACGAGCGTGACGACCGGCATGGCGAAGCGTTCCGCCATGTCCATCAGGCGAATTGCTTTGCGATAGCCCTCAGGGCTCGCCATGCCGAAATTGTGTTTGACGCGGCTTGCCGTGTCCGCGCCCTTTTCGTGGCCGATGAACATGACGGAGCGGCCGCGAAAGCGCGCAGGGCCTCCGACGATCGCCTGATCCTCGCCGAACGTCCGGTCGCCGGCGATCGGCGTGAAGTCCTCGGCAAGATGGCGGATATAATCCGAAAAATGCGGCCGCTCGCCATGTCGCGCGACAAGCGTTTTCTGCCAGCGCGTCAACGTCCTGTAGGTTTCCTTCAGGACCTCATGCGACCGCGCCTCCAGCCGGCGGATCTCGTCGGCGACGTTCTCGTTGTCAGCGCCGTGGCGCTTTAACTCCTCGATGCGGCCGTCAAGGTCCGCGACCGGCTTTTCGAAATCGAGATATTTGAGCATGGTCCCGGATGTCTTGAACGAAATGCAGCTTAAGGCCCGCCGCCGCCGCCATCAAGACGGCCGCTTCTTTGCGAGCGGGTGCGCCGAGAAAACAAGATCCCGAAGCCGATCTTGCGCGACATGGGTGTAGATTTGCGTCGTCGTGATGTCGGCGTGGCCGAGCATCGCCTGAACTGCTCTGAGGTCGGCGCCGCCGGAGAGAAGATGCGTTGCAAAAGCGTGGCGCAGCACATGCGGCGAAACGCGGGCCGGCGCGACGCCCGCCTTGTTCGCGAGGTCCTTGAGGCCTTGCGCGAAGCGGGCGGCGGTTACATGGCCCGTCCTGCCGCGCGAGGGAAACAGGAATCCCTGGTCGACGACATCTCCGTTCCCGTCCTTCGGCAAGAACGTGTCCCTGACGGGTAGGTAATCGCCGATCGCACGCGCCGCCGCGCCGCCGACGGGGGCAAGACGCTCGCGCCCGCCCTTGCCCCGCACAAGCAACGCAGCGCCGCCATTGCAAAGCCCCGCAAGCGGCAAACTGACAAGTTCCGACACCCGCAAGCCGGCGGAGTAGAGAAGCTCCACCATCGCGCGCAATCGCACCGCGCGCGGATCAGCGCCCGACGACGCTTCAGCAAGGCGCGCCGTTTCCTCGACCGTCAGCACCTTGGGCAGCGGGCGGCGGGTCTTCGGCCGGTCAATCAGCATGGCCGGATTGTCGCCGCGACGGCCTTCCTCGTAAAGGAAGGCGTAAAACTGCCGTAGCGCGGAAACCTTGAGCGCCGCGGTCGCCGCCGACAGCCCGTCTTTTTCAAGCTCGGCGAGGAAGGCCGAGATGTCATCGGCCCCGGCGGTCGTCAGTGATTCTTTCCGTTTACGGATGAATATTGCAAAACGCGCAAGATCGCGTCCGTAATTCTTCAAGGTCATCGCTGCGGCGTTGCGATCGATCGTCATCATTTCAAGGAAAAGCGCGATCAGACGATCATCCTCGGGCGCCGCCCCTGCAAGCGCGCGCGCCGTCACTGGCGGGGCTTGGGCTTCACGCGCGGCGCGGGGCCTTTTCCCGCCGGCGCCGCAGGCGTCGCGGCGGCGTCCGGCGGCGGCTGAAGTCTTGCAAAACGATCCTGCAAGAGCCGCTCGACGCCGCGCCGGCGCGCAAGATCGTCAAGCCCCGCGGTCGAAAGCCCCCTCAGAACGACGATTTCAGCGATGGGGTCGCCGCCCGCCGCGGCGCCGGACGCCGCGAGCGCTGCAAGCGCGCCTTGGCCCGCGATGCGCTCCCCCGCCGCCTCGATCACGGCGTCGACCGCAAGCGCAAGCGGCGCTGCGTCAGCGCTTGCGACGCTGCCTATGGCGCCGCCAGCGCCGGTCTTTGCGGCGGCGACAAGCGCTGGAATGTCCGACGGCTGGTCGGCGGCAAGACCGCCCGCCGCGCCGGCGCCGAGCCAGGTTTCAGCGCCCTTGATGTCGCCAAGCGCGAGGCGCGACAGGGCGAAGGACTCAGCTTCGACCACGCTGACAAGGAGGCCGTCAAAGCCCCTGATATCGTCGGCGAACAACGCCGACGCCGTAAAAAGCGTTTCGAAATCACGCGCGGCGCCGATCACCGCGGCGACCGCCGCGGCGCGATCGCGCGCAAATTCGGGCGCTGATTTCGATCTGGCGAACTGAAACGCCGCCGCGAGCGCCGTCGCATCGGCCGGATGCTGACGAAAGGCGTCAAGCCCGTTCGCGACAGCGGCGACTTCAAGATCCCCTTCACCAAAAATCGACTTCAGCGACGCCGCGCTCATGACGCCCATCGCGCCGGCGCGCCTTGCGGCGGCAAGGCGCATGGGCAAGGGGGCGCTGTCGTCACCCGCAGCGGCGCGCAACACGCCAGCTTCCGCATTCGGCGACAGGGCGAGCGGAGCGCCGGCAAGCTTCAGCGCGGCATATTGAGCAGGGTCGGCGGCCTGCGCGCCCGGTTTCGGCTTTCCCCCGGACGTCAGCGGCGCGAGGATCGCTTCATCCTCATCCGACAACGCCCCGCGCTCGCGCAAAAGCCCCAGGGCGAGGTCCGCCGTGTCAATTTCGCCGGAAGCGGCGTAACACAGCGCGCGCAGCTTCGCGCCATAGACGTTGTCGCGCGGCGCGGACATGCGCTGCACTTTGGCGCAGCCAGCGCTAAGGTCGCCTTTGAGGAAGTCCGCAGACGCCATCGCTTCCAGCGTCGCCGGGTCGGATTTGCCACCGACTGCAAGCCCTTCAATTTCGCGTGCTTCATCGACGAAGCCAAGCCGCACCAGCGCCTTCAGTTTCGCGCCGCCAAGCGCCGCATCGGCGCCTTGCGGTCCCTCGCCCGCGGAAAGGAGGACGCGGCGCGCGGCGACGCCGATCGCCGGCGAGGCCGGCCGCGCCGGCGCCGCCGCGAGCAAGGCCGAAAGTACGCGCGCGTCCGCGCCGCGCCAGAGATCTTGCCCCAGCGCGCCTTCGTCGCGGCCAAGCAGCCCCGTCGCAAAGGCATCCCGCGAGAGGTTCGTCTGTTCAACCGGCGCAAGGGGCGCGGTCTGCGCGAGGGCCGCAGCGCCGAACGCGGCGCCCGCTGCAAAAAGGAAGATCGCCCTACGCATCAGGCAGGCCCACCGCATCTTGTTCGATGGTGCGCGTTTCGGGTTTCAGCGTCAGCCCGAAGATGAAAAGCCCGGCGAGCGCCAGGATAAGGACGGCGACAATAGCGACGGCGAAGCGCACGGCGGAACCACTCCTCAAGACCGCGAATCAAGCGCCGACCTTGTAGACCAGCTTGCGGCATCGGCAAAACCGGCCGCCGGCCGGCGCCACTGGCGCGACGGGCATGGCTTCATTAGAGAAAACCGGCGTCATGGCCGCCCTGAACCCCAAGCAAGACCCCGGTTTCCCGATCGATCGCCCGATCGTCCTCGTCGGCATGATGGGGGCCGGGAAGACGACCGTCGGCCGACGGCTCGCAAAGGCGCTCGGCCTTGCCTTCCGCGACGCCGACGCGGAGATCGAGAAAGCGGCGGGAATGAGCGTTTCCGAGCTGTTTGAAAAACATGGCGAGGCGAGCTTTCGGCAGGGCGAAGCCAAAGTGATCGCGCGTCTGCTTGCGGGCGCGCCGATCGTGCTGGCGACAGGCGGCGGCGCGCTGACCAACGCGGCGACGCGCGCGCTCATCAGGGATAAAGGGGTGTCGATCTGGCTTCGCGCCGATGTCGACACGCTCGTCCGCCGCGCAACACGCCGCCCGACACGGCCGCTTCTCAAGAATGGCGACCCCCGGGAGACAATCGCGCGGCTGCTAAGCGAACGCACTCCCTTCTACGCCGAAGCGACGCTCACAATCGACAGCCAGCCAGGCGCTCATAACAGAACCGTCGCCGCAATCCTCGGCGCGCTTGCGGCCCATTCAACGTCAAGGACCGGCGCATGAGCCCTGAGATCGTCAAGGTCGCCCTCAAGGCGCGCAGCTACGACATCGTCGTCGGCGAGGGCGCGATCGCCGGCGCGGGCGTGCATCTTTCCGCGCTGCTTCGCCGTCCCTTCGCCGCGATCGTGACCGACGACGCCGTCAACGCCTTGCATGGAGAGCGCTTGCGCGGCGCCTTGGCGGCCGCCGGCGTCAGGAACGAGACAATCTCGCTGCCGCCGGGCGAGGCGACCAAAAGCTTCGCGATGCTGGAACAGCTGACGGAATCGCTCCTCGGCCTCGGCGTCGAGCGCGGCGATCTCATCATCGCGTTGGGCGGCGGCGTCATCGGCGATCTCACCGGCTTTGCCGCAGCGATATTGCGGCGCGGGTGCCGCTTCGCGCAGGTTCCAACGACGCTGCTGGCGCAAGTCGACAGCGCCGTCGGCGGCAAGACGGCGATCAATTCCCGCCATGGCAAGAATCTCATCGGCGCCTTTCACCAGCCGTCGATCGTTCTGGCCGATATCGGCGCGCTCGACACGTTGCCCGCGCGCCAGTTGCGCGCCGGTTACGCCGAAATCGTCAAATATGGCGCGCTCGGCGATGCGCCGTTTTTCGCATGGCTCGAAACAAACGGCGCCGCGATTCTCCGCGGCGACAGATCGCTGCGGCGCACGGCTGTCGTTCGCTCCTGCACGGCGAAGGCGAGGATCGTCGAAAGCGATGAGCGCGACGACGGCGTGCGCGCGCTCCTCAATCTCGGCCACACCTTCGGTCACGCGCTGGAGACGCTATGCGGATTTTCCGACCGCTTGCTGCACGGCGAAGCGGTCGCTGCCGGCATGGGCCTTGCTTTCGATTTTTCGGCGGCCGAGGGCCTTTGCTCCCCGGACGACGCGGCCCGGCTCAAGGCGCATCTGCGCGCGAGCGGACTTCCCGCCGGGCTCGCTGATATCGAGGGCGCGAAATCATATACGCCCTCAGCGCTCGTCGCGGCGATGATGCAGGACAAGAAAGTCGAGCAAGGCGACTTGACGCTGATTCTCGCCAGGCGGATCGGCGAGGCTTTTGTCGCGCGCGCGGCGTCGGCCGGCAAGGTCGAGCGCTTTCTCGCAGCGCAGCCGAGATGACGGCCGCAAGGCCGCAATTGCAGAAGATGAACCCGCGAAGGACCCTATGGACCCCGGCACGCTTCTGACGATCGGCGCGATCGTCATTCTCCTGATTATTTCGGCGATCTTTTCAGGATCGGAGACGGCGCTGACCGCCGCATCGCGCGCCCGCATGCACAAGCTCGAAAGCGACGGCGACCGCCGCGCGGAAAGCGTCAATGCGCTGATCCGCGACCGCGAACGGCTGATCGGGTCGATTCTGGTCGGCAACAACCTCGTCAACATTCTCGCCACTACGCTTGCTTCCGGACTTTTTGCGTCCTGGTTCGGCTCCGGCGGCCTAGCGGTCGCCGTCGCAACGGCCACGATGACCGTGCTGATCGTCATTTTCTCCGAAGTCGCGCCCAAGACCGCCGCATTGTCGCGCCCCGACACGCTCGCGCTGTTCATCTCGACGCCGATGCGCTGGCTCGTTCTCGTTCTCTCTCCGGTGACAGGCGTCATTCGCGCGCTTGTTCGCGGATTCCTAGGCTTTTTCGGCCTGAATCCGGCCGCGAACGAACAGATCTTTTCCTCAGCCGACGAACTGCGCGGCGCGATCGAGCTGCACCACGAGGAAGGCGATCTGGAAAAGGCCGCAAGGGACATCGTTCGCGGCGCGCTCGATCTCGACGAAATCACCGTCGGGGAGATCATGGTGCACCGGAAATCGGTCGATATGCTCGACATCGACGAGAAGCCCGCGACGCTCCTCGCCCAGGCGATGAAGTCCGGCCATACGCGATTTCCGCTCTATCGCGACACGACGGAGAACATCGTCGGCGTCCTTCATGTGAAGGACTTCCTGCGCGCGATCTGGGAGCTTGACGGCGACGCCTCCAAAGTCGTCGTCGCCGATATCGCGCGCAAGCCCTGCTTCGCGCCGGAGACGACGACGCTGCAAGAGCAGCTCGACAATTTCCGCAAAGGCCAGGAGCAATTCGCCCTTATCGTCGATGAATACGGATCGATCCGCGGACTTGTCACCATGGAAGACATCATTGAGGAGATCGTCGGCGAGATCGAGGACGAGCATGACAGCCCGGTGCAAGGCGTCCGGGCGCAGGCCGACGGCTCCATCAATGTCGACGGCGGCGTCACCATCCGCGATCTCAATCGCGTGATGGACTGGGGCCTTCCCGACGACGAGGCCGTCACGATCGCCGGCCTTGTCATTCATGAAGCCCAGTCTATTCCTGAAGTCGGGCAGACTTTCTCTTTCCACGGCTTCCGCTTCCGCATCCTGCGGCGGCGGCGCAACCAGATCACGGCAATCAAGGTGACGCCGATTGACGGCGGCCCTGCGGCGCCCGAAACGACCATCATCTAAGGGTAAGGGCGGCGCGCGATGGCGGCGAAACCGGGGCCGAACGCGCTCCTTTTCATCTTTATCACGGTCATGATCAACATGATCGGCTTCGGCATCATCTTGCCGGTGATGCCGCAGCTTATCATGGACGTGACGGGCGAGGGACTCGCCGACGCGTCGCGCTGGGGCGGGTACATCTCCGTCGCTTACGCCGTCATGCAGTTCATCATGATGCCTGTCATGGGGCAGCTTTCCGACCGCTACGGCCGGCGCCCTGTCCTGCTCGGCTCGCTCGCCGCCTACGCGGCGGACTTCCTGATGCTTGCGCTCGCGCCTTCGCTGGCGCTCATTTTCCTCGCGCGCATCCTCGCCGGCTGCTTCTCCGCGACATTCTCGACCGCCAACGCCTATATCGCCGACATCTCGCCGCCGGAAAAGCGCGCGGCGAATTTCGGGCTCATGGGCGCTGCGTTCGGGCTCGGATTCATCATCGGTCCTGCGCTCGGCGGCTTCATCGGCGACGAATACGGCCACCGCGCGCCTTTCTACGCGGTCGCCGCGCTCGGCGCGGTCAATTTCGTCTACGGATGGTTATTCCTGCCTGAAACCAATCCGCCGGAAAACCGCAAGCCCTTCAACTGGCGGCGCGCCAACGCCTTCGCCAGCTTCCGGAACTTTGGGCAGTATCCGGCGATCCTACCCGCTGCGGCGGTGTTCTTCACGCTTGGCCTCGCGCGGTGGAGCTTTCCCGCCGTTTGGGCCTATTTCGCGCAAGAACGCATCGGCTGGTCCCCGCGCGAGATCGGCTTTTCGCTGATGGCGGTCGGTCTTTCCGCAGCGATCGTCGAGGGCGGCCTGACGCGCATCGTCATTCCGAAAATCGGCGAGGCGCGCGCTGCGTTTGTCAGCATGGCGATCGCCGTCGCCGCCTATGTCGGCTACGCCTTCGCGACGCAAGGGTGGATGATCTACGTCCTCATCCCGTTCGGCGCCCTGGCCGGATTTGCGACCCCGGCGCTGCAAGGCGTGATGTCGAAAAGCGCGCCCGCCGATGCGCAAGGCGAATTGCAAGGTGCTATCGGCAGCCTCAACGGCGTCTCGATGATCATCGGCCCTTTGATGATGACGCAGGTCTTCGCCGCCTTTTCCGGCAAGGACGCGCCGGTCTATTTCCCCGGCGCGCATTTCCTTTTGGCGGCGTGCCTTGCCGCGCTGGCGTTTATCCCGCTGATGGCGGCTATCCGGCGTATCGAACCGGGGCCGGCGCGTCCCGGTTCGGGACAGAAAAGCGCCTAAAGCGCCGGGCGGAAAAG
>DNZB01000119.1:820-10595 GCA_003506635.1 Parvularcula sp. | reverse complement strand
CGCTGTTTTCGAATGGGGTCGATACAAGCGCGCTAGTGTGGAGCCGGAAGTGACAGGAGATGTAAATGGACAAGCTGCTCAGCACGAATGATGTCCTTTCGATCACCGGCTACCGCAGTCGAACGACCCTGTGGCGCAAGGTTCGCGATCGACTGTTTCCGGCACCCGTCAAATTGAACGGCGTCACGCTACGCTGGCGTGAAGCCGAGATTCGCGAATGGATTGCAGAATCGCCAGTTCAAACTTATCCGACGTCATCGCAATAATCGGCCTTAACTTCATCCGCCGCGGCTCAGCCAACGCCGATGAACCTGGCGTACTGGTTCAGGGCGTCTCGCTGCTCCTCGATATATTCGAAGCGATTGTAGATAGCATCCAACCGATCACGCCGGGCTTGGCCATGATCGAGAATTTTCCGCACGATCGATTGATCAATTCGCGCCGACGCGGCCCATGTGGCGAAAGATCGCCGGAAGTCATGGAAGCGCCAAGATACGACCGATCCCGCAAGGGTCCGATCAAGGGCAGCCTTTATCTTCGATGTAGCCTGAAGCGCGGTGTCGCCGGCCCGGTTCGAGCAGAACACAAGGCGGTCAACGTCGTCGGGTTCTCCGCTAAAGCGGCTTCTGACGATCGAATGAGCCAGTGCGCCAAGCGGCATCATCTGGTCATTGACCTTTTGCTTCTTCATTTTCTTAGGAATCCGCCAAAGCCCTTTGTCGTCGACCTGGTGGTATCGCATATTGGCGACCGTGCTTACCCGATGCGGCGTCAGCATCAGCACCCGAACAAAGTCGCGGGAGAGCGGCGTAAGCGTGTCGGAGACGACCCAAATCTTCGCTAGTTCGTCCTTCGATAACACCCGATCCCTGGAAAAGTCGCTTTCATCGACGACGCGTCCCAACGCCTCAGCCGGATTGTCAATCGCATACTCCTCGACGGCCCATCTGAAAAACGCGCGGACCGCCTCCGCGTAGCGATTTGCCATGATTGGCGATCCCCGTTCTCGAATGGCCGTTTGTTGTCGCCGTAATTGCGCTAGCGACAGCTCGCCGATCCCTTGCTCGCCCAATTTCGGGACAAGCTCTCGCCGGAGGATTCGGGGGCGCTCATGCCGCTTCCAAATCGAGGCGTCTTGCTCGTAACGGCGTGCGAACCGTTCGACGGCAGTCGCCACGTTCACGACATTTCGTCGGCGGCCATCGGCCATCGCCGCCGCACGGTCCTCGACTTTCAGCTGTGAGGGATCTTCGCCGTCTGCGATCGCCGCCTTTGTCTTGATGGCGAGCCGCCGCGCTTCCGCGAGGCAAATCTTGCCGCCGCCCTCTCCGTAGGCGCCGAGCGTAACCTTTTTCGTCCTTCGGCGGCCGGTGCCGTCATATACGTTTGACCGGTATTGCAGCGCCCAGGATTTCTTTCCGTTGCTCGTAACCCGAAGGACGAGACCAACCTCCCTCGCGTCCCAGAGTTCGATCCTGCCAGAGGCGGGCGGCTTAATGGTTTTGACCTTCAGGTCTGTCAGGAATTCGCTCGGCATTGCGACCTACTGGGCTCGCCCCAGCGGATCTTTCGGGGAACTAGCGGGGGGACCGGATTCTCCGAGATTTCGCTGGGGAACTACGAGGGGAACTAGAATCGATACGGCACGATTTTGAACGGATTTGAATTTCGAACACGGTGAGAATGCTATCGTAACTAATTGAATCAATGAACGAAAAAATTTCGGCGTCGAAGTTTCAACCCGTTCAAACGCGTTCTATTGCGATGCAAAAAAGTTGGCCTAAAATTGGTTTACACCCAGTAGGTCGGCGGTTCGATCCCGTCACCGCCCACCATGACCGGCGAATTTTGCTTAGGTTTTTTTTGATCCGGGCTCGGATGAAATTTCAGGGCCCGCTCCGCGGAACTGGCTGGGGAACCAGAATTCGGGCCATTCGAAAGCGGCTCAAATGGGCTAAACGGGGCGGTTTGAGAAATGGCTCCCCTTTGTGCGTACGTATCGAACTCTGTGCCGGGCGCCGAATGCCGAATTTCGAGCGATTTTGCAGGAAATTCGTACTTGATGTGCGTGATTCGTTTCGGCCCGCCGAACCCGCGAAACCAGGAAGCCTAATGGCGGACAGGCGCCTGCCGACGGTGTGGATGTATATTCCCGATCGGTAACATTTTTCTCCTTCCGATGGGCCCACATATTGATATTCCCGATCAGGAATAAATATCTTGATTTTCTGGATCTCGGCTCATATATTCCCGTACGGGAATTTATCATGACTCCTGAAAAGATTGGCATCACCATACGTGAACTGCGCCGACGCCAGGGTTTGCGTCAGGATCAGCTCGCCGGCGCCGCCGGCGTGGGCCTGCGCTTTCTGATCGAACTGGAGGCCGGCAAAGAGACCGCTCAACTCGGCAAGACGCTGGCGGTCCTCAATGCACTCGGCTGCAGGGTCGAGCTAATCGGTCCCAACGGAAACGCCTCATGACCAGGACATTGACTGTCTGGTGGGCCGGCGAGGTCGTGGGCGCCCTGACCATCGACCGCCACGGTGAGATGGGATTTGCCTATGCTCCCGAATGGCTAGCGGACGCTGACAAGCCTGCGTTGTCATTCTCCTTGCCGAAACGGAAAGAGCCCTTCAGTCGGCGCGAATGCCGTCCGTTCTTCGAAGGTCTCTTGCCGGAGGAGAGCCAGCGCATCGCGGTTGCCGGCGCCCTCGGCGTATCCCATGGCAATGAATTCAAACTCCTCGACGAATTGGGCGGTGAAGTCGCCGGCGCGCTGACACTCTGGCCGGAAGGCGAGATGCCGCCCACGCCGTCGCTCTCCGCGCAAAATAAACCGCTTGACGAAGCCGCGCTTGTTGAATTGCTCGACGAATTACCGGTGCGACCGTTTCTCGCCGGTCGCGAAGGACTTCGCCTGTCGCTTGCTGGCGCGCAATCGAAAATTCCGGTTGTGCTTGTTAACGGTGGGATCGCCTTGCCAGCGCCGGGCGAAGCAACGAGCCATATTTTGAAACCGCCCATCGAGCGGTTCGCCGGAACAACGGAGAACGAAGCCTTCGCAATGCGGCTTGCCAAAAAAATCGGCCTTGATGTCGCCAATGTCGAAATAAAGCGCGCCGGACGTCGCTCGTTTCTGCTTGTTGAGCGTTACGACCGCATGCGCGGCAAGGACGGCGTTTTGCGACGCCTGCACCAGGAAGATTTTTGCCAGGCGCTCGGCTTTACCTCAGACCGGAAGTACGCCGCCGAAGGCGGTCCTGTGTTTCGCGACTGCTTTGATCTGTTGCGA
Organism: Parvularcula sp.; assembly: GCA_003506635.1. Lineage (GTDB taxonomy): Bacteria > Pseudomonadota > Alphaproteobacteria > Caulobacterales > Parvularculaceae > Amphiplicatus. The sequence goes on along the minus strand of DNZB01000119.1, from coordinate 7,300 downwards.
CGCGCGTCATCGCGTCCGGCCGTTGAAGTCCTGAAACTTTTCGACGCCGCGATCTTCAATCTGATCATCGGCAACGCCGACGCCCATGCGAAAAATTTCAGTCTGCTCTATCGTGAAAATGGAGCAGCTGAACTGGCGCCGCTCTACGATCTTCTGTCCACGGTCTATTATCCGGAATTGTCGCCGCGTCTGGCGATGAAGATCGCAAAGCGGCATATGCTAGAAGAAATCAAACCCGCTGATTGGGCGATTTTCGCCGAGGAGACGGGCCTTACGCTCCGCTTCATCAAAACACGCGCCAAGGAATTGGCCAATGCGATGAGCGAATCAATTGACGAAACCAAGGCGGAAGTTTCGGGATCTGCATCCGACAAAAACGCTGTCGAGGAAATCATCAACCTGATAAGCGCCCGCTTGAGCTCTTTTCGCCAGCGCGTTTCGTAGTCCGCCCATTTATACGGGCTGCGCGTCGAGCTTCACCGGCTCGACTTTCGCTGCTTGGCGACAACGAAGGGTTGACGGCGCTCCATGACGGTCTTGATCATCTTCGCGACCGACGTCAGCGGCTGAACGCTTCGCTCCAGCCTCGCCTGAACCAAGGCGCCTTGAATCGCCGAAATCGCAAGCAGAGCCAGTTCCTTCGCCTCGGCGTCTGACCAGCCATCTTCGATAAGCCTCTGGGTAAGCACCTGCCGGCGCGCCGAGAAGGCTTCGCGCGCGGCCGCCGTTACGGCCCTGTCCTGCGGCGAAAGCTCGAGAACGACGGTCGTAATCGGGCACCCGTCCCGAAAGCCAGACTGCGATAGCCATCCCCCAAGGCGCGCTGCATAGGCTTCGATCAGTTCGCCGCCGGAGCGCGCCTCATTGTCGAGGTCGGTCAGGGTCGCAACAGCGCGCCGCCCCGCAAGCTCAATGGCCGCGACCGCGATCGAAGATTTCCCGTCCGGGAAGTAGTGGTAGACTGAACCCTTCGGCGCGCCGCTCGCCTCCACGATGTCGTTCATGCCGCTTGCGGCATAGCCCTTGCGGCGGAATAGCCGCAGCGCCGCCGCGATGATTGAGTCGCGATGTTTCGGAGCAGGAGGCATTTTCCTTCCAGTTCACGATGTTTGGCCATGCGTCTCTTGAGCGGCCAAAATTATATTGACTAGTCTATATCACGGCGTTAGCCGCGTCAAAAGCCGTGGATTCCGGAGAAGTCAGAAATGGGTCCGCTCGTCAAATTTGCAGTCGTCGACGGCGTCGCCTTGCTCGAAATGAACGACGGCAAGGTCAACGTCATGACCTTCGACATGCTGGCGGCGTTGTCAGAGGCCGTAGAAAATGCTCGCGCCCAGAACGCCATGCTGGTCATTAGATCGGGCGCGGCCAAGGCGTTCTCCGCCGGATTCGATGTCAAAGTCCTCTCATCTGGCGACCTGGATGCCGCGCGACGGATGCTGACGGCCGGCGCGCAGCTCCTTCTTCAACTGCTGGATCATCCGCACCCTGTCATTGCGGTTTGCGAAGGCCACGCTTATCCGATGGGCGCATTCATTCTGCTTGCATCCGACATTCGCCTCGGGACGCGCGGGGATTATCGCGTCGGCCTCAACGAAGTTTCGATCGGGATCCCGGTCCCGGATTTCGCGCTCGCGCTCGTCCGATCGCGCGTGCCCGAAAATCTTCGCGTCAAGGTCGCAGCATTGGGCCGCATGCTGACGCCCTTGGAGGCATTGGAGGCAGGTTTCCTCGATCAATTGGCCAATGCTGCTGAGGTAGACGCAGCGCTCGCCGCGAACATCCAGGACCTGCGAAGCGTCAATCAGGCGGCGCACGCGTCCACCAAGCGCCGGCTGCGGGCGGAAACCGTCCGGTCGATCGAGCAGGCGATCGCCGGCGACATTCTTCCGCAATTCTGAAGAGCGGAAATTGAGCGCGCCGCGCCCAAGCCAATTCGGCGCGACGAAATTGAAGATCACAACTGCGCCAGATGGGAAATTCACTATGTCGTCCGAGGAAGTCGCACAGGAGGTCAAGCGCTACTACGCGCTCATTCGGGAGGCGCCGCCCTCGAGATTGACAGAACGCGAAGCGGACCTTGGCCTTCTCGCCGCCTGTCAGCCGTTTCGCTGCGGGCCGGACGGCGGCATCGCCGGATGGCGAATCGGGGAGGGGCCGGTCGTCGCCATGGTGCATGGCTGAGGCGGCCAGGGCGTACAATTCGTTCGAATGGCGCATCATCTGGCCAAGCGGGGTTTCGCAGCGACGTTCATCGACGTCCGTAATCACGGCGCGTCCGCGCCCGGCCATCTTGGGTTTGACCGCTTCATGAAGGACGCCGCAGAACTGCAAGCCTGTCTCGGCGCGCCCCCTTTCGCGTGGGTCGGGCATTCCGCCGGCGCGCTTGGCGTGATGGCCGCGCGACGGATTCTCAATCTCGATGCGAGCGCCTTCGTTTGTCTTGCGACCCCATTTCATCCCTATGTGCCGCTCGACAAGGTGCGGGCGGTCGGCGCCGGACCGGGCGTGATTGAAGGGCTGAAGGCGCTGCTCGCGCAGGAGTTTTCGGAAAGCTGGAACGATCTTGAGCATGGCGCGGTATGGTCGCCCCAAGGGCGCGCGCGTCTTATGGCCGTCTATGATGAGACGGACGCGACGATTTCGACCCACGACGCATGGAAGGTCGCTCGCAAATGGCAAGGCGCACGGGTCATGTTGACTTCGGGCTTTGGTCATAATCGTATCCTCGGCGCTGAGATGATCATCGAGTCCGTGTCGGATTTTCTTGCGGGATGCCGAGCCGATCACGCAGCGATGGAGGGCATTGCAGCATGATGCGCACAATCGTCTTTGTTCTGATCGCCTACGGCGCCTCATGGGCGCTTTGGTACGCGGCGTCGCCCCATGTATCCGGGACAGGGCGCATCGCCCTCGCGACGGTCTACATGTTCGGTCCCCTGATCGGTGCGCTCGCCACATCGGCGCTCTTTGATCGGGGCCGCCGCGCCGAAATGATCGGCTGGCGCTGGCGAATGAACCTCTGGTGGATTGTCGCGTGGGTTGCCGCGCCGGTGCTCGCCCTCGGGGCCGCCTATCTCAGCACGCTCGCGCCGGGCGTTGAAATGCAATCAATAGAGGAGGGCGCCCGAAAGGCGGTGATTGCGGCCGGTCAGACGCCGCCTGATGACCTTGCGCAAGCCATTCCAACGCTTCCGGTTCTCGTCGCCCTCGCCATGCTCGGCGGGATAATTCCAAACGCGATAGCCGCCTTCGGCGAGGAGGCAGGCTGGCGCGGCTATCTCTGGTCCTCGGTCCGAGGTCTCGGCTTCTGGAAAGCGAGCATAATTGTCGGCGTCATTTGGGGGTTCTGGCACGCGCCGCTAATCATGTCGGGGCATAACTACGGCTCAGGCTATTTCGGCTTTCCGTGGACCGGCATCGCGATGATGACGGCGTTCTGCGTCGCCCTCTCGCCTTTCATGGGCTTTCTGCGCGACCGAACGGGATCGTCACTCCCAGCGGCGATCTTTCACGGCACCGTCAACGCCATTTCGGGGATCACTGTTTTTCTTATCGCGGGCGCCGACATCTGGACGATGGGGCTGATCGGATTTCCGGGCCTTGTGCTCCTCGTCGTCCTCTCGATCGGGGTCGCCCTATTGGGGCCGAACACGCGGGCCTAAGCCGCATTTCCCGGCGCGATCGCAGCTGGGCGCTTTTTGCGCCGGCTGGCGTCGAATTGAAAACACCGGATTCGGCTCGTTTACTCACGCCGGCCGTCGGTTTCCCGCTGAACGGCGCCGCTCTCTTGGGCGTTTTTTCAAGCGGTGATTTGACTTCCCGGAATTCGCCATCGGTCCGCTTGACTGGTCTAATTCCCAACAGTCAACCTGAAAGCGGCGATCAATCACGGACGAAACAATTATGCGCAACGTGCTGGCGGCTCTGTTCTCCGTCTTGACGCTGACAGGTTGTGCGACAACTGGCCCCTATCAAATAACCGCTGAACGACCGAGATCCAGTTTTCCGACGGAGTATGGCGTCATCGCCGGAGCTTTCACGACGCCCGATCGGTGGCGTCTTGGTCGGACCGCGTTTGTCCGAAATGTTGAAACGCGCAAGGACTACAGAATTTCTCAGTCCTTTGCGTTCCACGCAGGGGATTTCGATCACCCCGATCGTAAGGGCGTCGTGTTCGCTTTTGCGGTCCCACCGGGTCGATACGAGTTCTATAATTACCTCATCTACAGCACAAACGGCGCATACGAAACGCGCTGGTATTCAAAAGAGGATTTCTCAGTTCCGTTTGACGTGACGCCGGGCGCCGTCGTTTATCTCGGCGATGTCCAGTTCGTGCCGAATACCGGAAAAAATGTGCTTGGAATGTCCGTCGCGGACGGCGGTTTCTTTCGACTCATGGACGAATTTGATCACGATCTCCCCCAGCTCAGAGCGAAGTATCCGGACATCGACTGGTTAACGGCGCAAAAGGCCGGCGTGCTTGGCCGGACGCTACCGCCCGTTTTATTCACGCCGAGCGAGAAGGGCGTCGATCGAGTAGTTCCCCCGGCGCTTCTTAATCAATAAGGGTGCGACGTCCCACGACTAATTGATGGTATCGCAGAGACTTGCCAGAAGCCTGCACTCTGCGGGGGCGTCGTCGTTTAAGATGTAACCTGCTTTTTTTTCGCGGCTTGTTGTCAACGTCGCATCGCTTTGCCGCCTCAGGGCGCATCGAGGATCGCCGGCTTCGCCCGCGATGCCCAGGAAGAAGCCGGCGGCAGGCTTGCGCGCGGGTCTATTCAACCGGAGCAACGCCGGCCGCAGGAAGCGCCGATGATCCCATGGCCCGTCGTTACTCGCCACTTGCTAATCCGAGTTGGCGACAACTGCATGCTCGAGCCCTTCAAAAAGGGCGGCCTCACGCCGGAAGGCGTCATAGACGAAATCCGCAAATGCGCGGATGCGCGGGGTGTTCTGCAGTCCCGCCTGCATCAAGAGCCAGATATCGAGATCATTTTCCAGCCGCATCGGCGGAATGCGCATGAGCGATGCGCGGGCGTCCCCGAGGCGGCAGGGCAGGCGCGCAATGCCAACGCCCGCCTCCACCGCCGCCAGGACTTCCAGTTTACCGGAAACGCAACATCCGATTCTCGCCTTCGGATAAGCCTTTCTCGCCCAGTCGGGCTTCGCCGGCTGAGGTCCAAGGACGACAAGCGAGGGATCGGAATGATGATCCCGCCAATAGTCCCTTTGTGCGTAGACCGCTGTCCTCTGTACACAAAGCTTTCGGCCGACGAGGTCCTCATCAGGCTCATTCGACGCTCTGATCGCGATATCCGCTTCGCGGCGGCGCAGATTGGCGACATCGTCTGATGAAATGAGCGTCAGCGTAATATCGGGATGCGTCTGGTGGAAGCGGGCGATAATCGGCGCCAGGACAGTCACGCCAAGCGCAAGCGGCGCCGTGATGACGAGCTCGCCGCTCAGGGTGTAGTCATGGGCCCTCAGCGTTCGTTCCGCCGCGATGACGGCGTCTTCGGCCGCGCTCGCCCGTTCAAGCAAGGCGAGGCCCACATCGGTAAGCGCGTACCCGTCCTTCTGCTTGTCAAAGAGCAGAACGCTTGCCGCCCGCTCCATCGCGGCAATTCGTCTGGACACGGTGGAATGATTGACGCCAAGCTGCTGCGCCGCGCCGGTGACAGTCCCGGCGCGCGCGACGGCAAGAAAATACCGATAATCGTCCCAATCGAGCATTGTGCATTTTTGCACGACGCTAGTGCAAATGTCGATAATTTTCGCAAATCGTCCCGATCGTTACCCTCGCCTGACAGACGCAAAGGAGGATTTCATGAGCGCGTTGCTGGTCGGGCTGCTGACGGTCCGAGACACCCATTGGCAGGAGAAATATCAGCGAGACCTGCCCGCTGTCCTGAAGAAACACGGCGGGCGCATCATCGCTGCTGCCCCGCCCGAATGCTTTGAAGGGGGCGCGCCGCCGGACCGGCTGGTGATCTTCGAGTTTCCCGATCTCGCCAGCGCGCGCCGCTGGCATGCAGACCCCGAACACGCGCCGCTCATGAAGTTGCGCCAGTCCGGCGCCGCGCTCGACCTCTTCGGCCTTGAAGTGACGCGATAGGAACAACGAGCGATGATCAGACCCCTGATTTGCCTGAGCCTTTTTCTCGCAGCGCCTGCCTTCGCGGCCTCGGCCGAGGCTGGGTTGAAAGACCCTTATGAAGTGCGCCTGACGCCGACGAATGAAGTGCCATTGCCCGGCGACGATTTCTATCCGGAAGGCATTGCGGTTTCCGCGGAAGGCGACCTTTATGTCGGGAGCCTCTCGAAAAACGAGATCTGGCGGCTCGATCGACAGACGAAACGCATCGAACGATTTTCAGCCCCTGACGCGAATCTCCGTTCCATTATCGGCGTGCATGTTTCCGGTGACGGACGATCGCTCCATGCATGCTCGTCCGATCCGAAAGGCGCATATCC
>DNZB01000119.1:0-488 GCA_003506635.1 Parvularcula sp. | reverse complement strand
GCTCCCGCGCGGCGGGCTCTGCAATGACATCGCGGAGCTGGCGGACGGGACCATTTTGCTGACGGACTCTTTTGGCGGCCGCATCTTCGCCCTGCGCCCCGGCTCCCGTGAACTGTCCGTCTGGGCGATGTCGCCGGACTTCGCAGGCGAGGGGTTCAATCTCAATGGCATTACCTCGGTCGGGGATGCTGTTTTCGCCGTCAAGTACAATTCAGGCGAGTTGTTCAAGTTTACCTGGGACTTGAATGGCGTGAAGCATGAACGGCTATCACTTGACCGCCCTCTCAATGGGCCGGATGGCCTTGAGCGTCTTGGCCCCGACACCCTGCTTGTCGTCGAGGGATTTACAGGCTCGGTTTCGATTATCGATCTTTCAACGGGCTCGCTAAGCGTTGTCGCGCAAGATCTCGACAGCCCGACCACCGCGGCGATTTTCGATGGCTTCGCCTATGTCGTGCAGGGGCAGCTCGATCATTTTTTTGGCATGA
>DNZB01000185.1 GCA_003506635.1 Parvularcula sp. | reverse complement strand
CGCACCCGGCGGACGATCGCGGCCTTATCCGCATCGAGCCCGACGACATAGGCGACGACCTTGAAGACGTGCGCAAAATCAGCGCCCGCAGCGGCAAGGCCCGCCTTGAGATTGGCGTAGACCTGCTCGGTTTGCGCCGCGAGATCGTTCTCTCCAACAAGCGATCCGTCCGCCGCAAAGGCGACCTGCCCCGACAGATGGACCTGACGCCCCGCGGGCGCGATCGCGACATGCGAATAGCCCGTCGGCGGCGATAGAGCGGGCGGATTGAGAAACGCCGCCGCCATCGCTCAGCCCTGAAACTCGGGGAGCCGCACGATCAGCCCGTCAAGCTCGGCGCGCACCGTGATCTGGCAGGAAAGGCGCGAATTTTCCTTCGGCTGATAAGCGAAATCGAGCATCGATTCCTCCATCGGCTCGGCCTTTCCGGTTTTCTCAAGCCAGGCCGGATCGACATAGACATGGCAAGTCGCGCACGCGCAGGCGCCGCCGCAATCGGCGTCGATGCCCGGCACCATGTTCTTGACCGCCGCCTCCATCACGGAGACGCCGGTCTGCGCTTCGACGACATGCTCAGCGCCATTGTGCTCGATATAGGTGATTTTGGGCATTCTTCGCTCGAGGGGGAGGGTTTCAGGACGCCAGCGATTTAAGGTCTGTCGCCGGATCGGCAAGCGTTTTCGCATCAAGCGGCGTTTTGGCCGCAATGATTTTCTTCGCCGCGAGGAAGCCGCCGGGGTCGTTGACGGCGTCGACGGCGAGAACCCGGCCTTCTTTCAGGCTCCAGACCGTGAAGCGCGCAGCGGCAGGATCGCCGCGGACGACGGTCTCGTCCGCGCCTTCGGCGACGCCCGCCGTTTGCAGCTTCACGTCATACTGATCGGACCAGAACCACGGGACCGCGTCGTAGACGAGCGACCCGCCCGCCATATTGGCGGCGGCGACCTTCGCCTGTTCGATGGCGTTCGGAACGGATTCAAGGCGCATCCTTCGGCCGTAGAGTTTCGACGGATGGCTGGCGCAATCGCCCGCCGCGTAGATCGCCGGATCGGACGTCGCCGCGTGTTCATCGGTCGTAACGCCGTTGTCGATCGCGAGACCGGCGTCCTTCGCGAGTTCGATCGCCGGCATGGCGCCGACGCCGATCAGCGCCGCGTCGCAGTCGATCGTCTCGCCCGACATCAACGCCGCGCGTTCGATGCGGCCGCGCCCTTCGAAATGCGACAGCGCCGCGCCGAGGCGGAGATCGACCCCGTGAGCGCGGTGGAGGCTCTCGAAGAAGGCCGAGATTTCGGGTCCTGCGACGCGCTGAAGAACGCGCGCCTGCGCTTCAAGCACAGTCACCTCGCGCCCTGCCTTCCGGGCCGAGGCCGCGACTTCAAGGCCGATATAACCGGCGCCGACGATGACGAGGCGGCGCGCGCCGGCGAGAACGGGGCGCAGTCCTTCGCAGTCGGCGATGGTGCGCAGATAATGAACGCCGGTAAGCTCCGTACCCGGACAATGGAGGCGGCGCGGCGGCGCGCCGGTCGCGAGGAGCAAGCGGTCGTAAGCGATCGCCTCTCCGCCCTCGATCGCGACGCGCGCGTTCTTCCGGTCGATCGCCGCCGCCTTGACGCCGAGACGAAGATCGACGCCGTTTTGGGCGTAGAACGCCTCGGGCTTCAGCGCGAGCCGGTCGGCGGAGAGCGTCCCTTGCAGGTAAGCCTTCGATAAGGGCGGACGCTGATAGGGCGCGGCGGGTTCCTCGCCGAGGAGGATTATCCGGCCCTCATACCCGGCGGCGCGGAGGCTCTGCGCGCCTTGCGCGCCCGCCTGCCCCGCCCCGATGATGACCGCCTGCCCGCTCATGGCCGCGCTCGTCGCATATGGCTTCGCCGGCGGTCAATTGTGCAAGGGAGCTGACGGCGCCGGCCCGATTTGCCGCTAGTTCGCACGCGCCTTATTCAACCGGCCATGGACGTGACGATCCCCCTCCCCGATGAAGCGGCGACGCGCGCGCTGGGCGCCCGGCTTGGCCGCTTCCTCCGCGCCGGCGATGTCGTCGCGCTGTCGGGCCCCTTGGGCGCGGGAAAAACGACGCTCGCGCGCGCCGCGATCGAGGCCGCAACGGGCCGAACAGAGGCGCCGAGCCCGACTTTCGGGCTTGTCGAAACCTACGAGGCGCCCGGCTTCACGCTCTGGCATTTCGACCTTTACCGCCTCGAAAAGGCCGAAGAGGTTTACGAGCTTGGTCTTGAGGAAGCGCTCGACGGCGGCGCGCTCCTTATCGAATGGCCGGAGCGGATCGCGGCGCTGCTGCCGCCGGAAACGCTGCTGATCCGTCTCACCCCCGAAATGGCGGGCCGCCGGGCCCTTGTACGGGGCGGCGAAGAATGGTCAGCGCGGATCGAAGGCCTTTACGCTTCGGGAAGAGGGTCGCTCTAAGGTTTGCCGATGACGAACGCCCGCGCCGAGAGCGCAAATCCGACCGAGGCTGCGGCGCGCCGCGCCGACGAGCGCCGCGCTTTTCTCGACGCTGCGGGCTGGGGCGCGGCGATCGCGCTCCCCATGGCGGGCGACGCCTCGACGCGCAGCTATGAGCGATTGACCCTCGGCGACCGCCGGGCGGTCCTGATGAACGCGCCGCCAGCGGCCGAGAGCGCGGCCTGTCCGCCCGATGCGAGCCCCGCCGAGCGCCGGCGCCTTGGCTATAACGCAATGGCGCGGCTCGCCGGGCCCAATCTCAACGCCTTCACGGCGATCGCCGGGGCGCTCCGCGCCGCGGGATTGTCCGCCCCCGGAATATATGC
>DNZB01000104.1 GCA_003506635.1 Parvularcula sp. | reverse complement strand
CGGGAGCCAAAGGGCTCACACCACAGGTTGTCGAGCAGCGCGAATCAAAGCGTCCATCAAAAAACGAAATCCATCTAGCGGAACTTCGTACTCACGGCTCAAACGTATTTTGGTCTGATATCCAATGCGTTGCCCGCGTACGCCCGCTATACGCGCCTGCGCCAAGTTCACGTGGCCCACGACGCCGATACAAAGCGAACCGCCGGTTAGCAATGAGGTATGAAGTCCAGAACCACTTAATCCTACTATAATAGAACGCGAATGGAATAATTCTAATTGTTTCGACCACGGAAGGAACTGAGGGTGTGTAATCTCTGCGCCGAACTCTTGTGCGATCTTCTCCAGCGCGTCTTCATTCGTACAATTTCGTCGGAGAGGGTCGAAGCCGATCTTAGACCGAGAAACATAAGCGATACCCGCTCGTTTCAATTCGCGGGGATTTGGGAACCGCCGTTCCAATGAGGCCGCGATCGCTGGATTTCTTCGCCCTCGGATTGCATAGGTCGGAAAATAGCCACGCGCCAAAAAGACTCGTTCGACTTCGGGATCAAAAAATTCGAAATCATTCTCTTCGAAGCCCGCCACCTTAAGAGCGTCTAATTGCGACGACGGAAACCCCTTTGTTAACAGAACTTTCGCGTGCGTGCCCTCCATCCGAAGCGCATCGTCAGCCCAAATTAATCGCGGCAGCATTTCAAGAATAAAATGCCCATACACTTCGTTAGCGGCCCAACCCAACGCAGAAATAACAGGAGCGCCGATTGTTCTGATCGGCAAGTCGACATCTCGTTCAGGTTTAGACCATTTCGTACCGGTCAGATTTTGACGCCAGTACTCCGCCATAAACCTTGGGTCGATCAATATCTCGTTATTGCACCATAAGAGCCCCGATCCCGAAACGACCAAACGGTCGCTTTCCCAAAGCTCTAGCGCAAGGTCAGCCGAACCACGCTGTTCGTTATGTTCAACACTCAGCGGGTGGTGAGGATCATCTAAATAGATTATCCTAGATCCGCTTGGTTGCCATGACGGAGTTACGCTAACATGCTTTTTCGCAAGCGGGTCTATGACTTCAACGAAGCGTAAACTCATCGTTCAAAGGATTCGATACGGATCTCAGAAGTCGCGGCTATAGCGAGAGTAACTTTCTGTCAACCCAGCATTAAAATACGTTTGCAGGCGTTATACCAACTTGCGCTGAGGCTGAATCGTAGGGGATACCCACGGTCGCCGATCGCCGATTCCTACTTTGGAACGACGGAGGTTGGCGATGGGTCGGCGAGCGGTTGATTTGCGGAATGATTTTGACGGCAAGTCCTTGCGGCGCCTGGCGCGCAGAGCGCAGGACGCCGGTCAGGTGCGCCGGCTCCCGGCGCTGGCAGCGATTTGCGACGGCGCGTCGCGGAGCGCGGCGGCGGAGATCGGCGACGTTTCGCAGCAGACGGTCCGCGACTGGGTTTTGCGGTTCAATGAACAGGCGCCGGACGGCCTCATCGACGGCAAGGCGCCGGGCCATCTGACGAAGCTCAACGACGCGCAGCGCCCGCAAGCTGAAGGAGATCGTCGAGCAGGATCCCATTCCGGCCGCGCACGGCATTGTTCGATGGAGCCTCATCGATCTCATCCAGTGGCTCAGCGACGAGTTCGGCGTGTCGCGGAGCGAGGCGACGATGAGCCGGAAGATCCGCGCCCTCAGGTTCCGGAAATTAACCGCGCGCCCGCGCCATCACCCGCAAAACGAACTCGCCGTCGCGCCAGAGATTGGCGTTCGTGACGGACGAATTGACCGCCGAAGCCGCCGATGCCGAAATCGCCGAAGCGCGCGCTGATACCGCCGCCGAGCGCGGCCCCGGCGACGCCCGCGAAGGAGAACTTCGACTGCAGGCCTGTCGCGACGCCGATCCCTTGCGTCACCGCGCTTGAGAGGCCGGCGGTCAGCGCGCCGCGGGCGAAGTCGCTGGATACCTTGCCGAAGACGTTGAGGCCGTCGCCGCCGAGCCCGCCGCCGACCGCGCCGCCGATCGCCGCGAGGCCGACGCTCTTGAACGAGAACTTGTCCTGGATGCCGGTGACGACGCCGACGCCTTGGCTGACAATGCTGCCAGCGGCGCCCGCGACCGCGCCGCCGGCGACCGCGCTGCCGACTTTACCAAGAAAGCCGAAGAGTTTCGCGGCGATCCCCTTGGTGGCGATGGTGACCGCGACGGCGATGACCACGAGGAGGATCTGTCCGAGGATCCCGCACTTGGCCTTCTTCGGGGGCTTGGCGTTGGTGGGGGATGTGTTTCCGATCGCGGCGTTGGGATCGTAGGGGGTGAAGGTGTCGGCGTTGTGGGCCAAGCGGATGACGCCCGTGGGGATGACGAGGGTCTGCCCTTCGGCGAGCGCGGCGTCGCCGGAAAGCCCGTTCGCCTCGGCGAGCTTGTACCAGAGCGAACTATCGCCCCAGAGATCGGCGGCGATCTGCGCGAGGCTCTCCCCGCCGCGCGCGGTGTAGACGCCCGCGCCCGACCCTTGACCGTAGGAGTTGATGACGTCGACGCCCTGGTCGAAGTCGGCGTAGGCGGCGCCCGTCGTCTGGCCGTTGCGGAAGGCGCCGGTTCCTTGCGCGGCGGTGCGGTCGCCGATTGACTGACTATACGTGAAGTCCGTCCCGCCGTTGTTGCCGACATAGCCGATCTGCTTGCCGGCGAAGCGGTAGGTCCGCTCATGCGGATCGCCGTTCGACGTGTTCCCGTCCGCCTCGTCGCGGCGGATGATCTGGCCGTTGAGGTCCGTCACATAGGTGACGTCGCGCGGTCGGCCGTCATTGATGTCCGCGATCGTCAGGTCGTTGCGGCGGTTGTAGGTGTAAGCGGTGTGGTGTGAGCCCCGTTTGGTCC
>DNZB01000359.1:6637-16365 GCA_003506635.1 Parvularcula sp. | reverse complement strand
CGCGCGATTTTTTTCGGCATCGTCGCCGCGACCGCGCTTCGCATCGTCTTTGCTCTTATGACGACGACGCTCCTTCAGATCGTGGGGCTGCTGCTCGCCGGCGGCATACTTCTTCTCTGGGTGTCGTGGAAGATGTGGCGCGAGCTCCGCAATCCCGCCCATACCGACCGCGGCGCGGACGTGCTCGAAGGCGAAGCCCCGTCGGGCGGGCCGGCGAAACCGAAGTCTTTCCGCGAAGCCATCACACAGATCGTCGTCGCCGATGTGTCGATGTCGCTCGACAACGTGCTGGCGGTCGCGGGCGCGGCGCACGAGCACCCGAGCGTGCTCGTCTTCGGCCTCGCCTTGTCGATTGCGCTGATGGGCTTTGCCGCGACCTTCATCGCGCGACTGCTTGAGCGCCACCGCTGGATTGGCTTCCTCGGCCTTGCCATCATTCTTTACGTCGCGTTGAAGATGATCTGGGACGGCGGCATGGAAGTGCTTGAAGCCGCAGCGCCGCCAGTCGGGAATCCGGTCGCGGTCGAATCGACGTCGGGCGCCTGACGCTTAGCCCATGTCGGCGCCCAGAGCGCGCATTGTGTCGGCGAAGGCCGGATAACTGGTGGCGATCATTGTGGCGTCGTCGATCGTCACCGCCTTTGCGGAAGCTAAGCCCATCACCAGAAAACTCATGGCGATGCGGTGATCAAGATGGGTGCGCACGAAGCCGCCTCCCTCCACGTCGCCGTCGCGGCCGAAGACGCGCAGCCAGTCGGGACCGCTTTCGGTCTTGACGCCGTTGAGATTGAGGCCCGCTTCGATCGCGTCGAGACGGTCGCTCTCTTTGACGCGGAGCTCTTCGACGCCAGGCATGTAGGTGTCGCCCTTAGCAAAAGCGGCGACGACGGACAGGACCGGATATTCGTCGATCATCGACGGCGCGCGCGCGGCGGGAACCGCGACGCCCTTCAGCGCTGCGTGCCGAACGCGGATGTCGGCGACCGGCTCGCCGCCGGCGTCGCGTTTGTCGAGATAGGCGACATCCGCGCCCATGTCGCGCAGCGTCTCGTAAAATCCGGCGCGCAACGGATTGACGAGAACATTGCGGATCGTCACGTCAGAGCCGGGCGCGATCGCCGCCGCCGCGGCGATGAACGCCGCCGACGAGGGATCGCCCGGCACATCGACCGTCGCCGCCTTGAGCCGCTGGCCGCCGGCGATCGAAATTCGCCGCCCGAAGCCCTCGCCGCTGATCGTCAGCCTCGCGCCGAACGCCGCCAGCATACGTTCGGTATGATCGCGCGAGCGCTCGGGCTCGATTATGCTTGTCGTTCCCGCAGCGCCAAGCCCGGCCAGCAGCACGGCCGATTTCACCTGCGCCGACGCGACCGGCAGCGCGTATTCGACGCCGCTGAGGCGGGCTGCGGTGAGCGAGAGCGGCAGCTTTCCGTCGCGCGCCGCGATAACCGCGCCCATCGCCGCGAGCGGTTCGGCGACGCGGCGCATCGGACGCTTTCTGAGGCTTTCATCGCCATCGAACGCCGCTTCGACCCGTTGGCCGGCAGCCGCGCCGAGAACGAGCCGGCAGCCGGTGCCGGAATTGCCGAAGTAGAGCGCCCGCAAAGGCGATTTCCACGGTGCGCCCTCGATCCGCCAGACGGGGCCCTTGTGCGTCAGATCGCGCTCCACCGCCGCGCCAAGGGCGCGCATGGCGGCTGCCGTCCGCAAGACGTCGTCACCCTCAAGCAGTCCCGTCGCGACGCTTTCCCCTTCCGCCAGCGCGCCGAACAATATCGCGCGATGGGAGATCGATTTGTCGCCCGGCGCGAGCGCGCACCCCTTCAGGGCCTGCCCGCTGCGGGCCGTAAGGCTGATGCCGGCGCGCGCGTTCATCACCTATCCAAAATCGCTGTGCGCCCGGTTTTGACAGCGCCGGTCCGGCGTGGCAACAGACCGCGCATTCGACCCCTCCGGCCAAGGAACTTACCGACGTGAACAAGCCCGAACTCGGGATCAAGCGTGACTGTCCAAACTGCACGGCGCGCTTTTACGACCTCAACAAATCGCCGGCGCATTGCCCGAAATGCGACCATGAATTCATTCCAGAAGCGCTCTTGAAACCGCGCAAGCCCCGCCGCGAAGACGAATCGGCCGAAATTCCCGAAGCGCCGAAGCCGGCCGCGGAAGTGCCGCTCGAATCCGCCGACAAGGACCAGAAGGGCGCGAAATCCAAGAAGAAACCGGGGCTCGACGACGGTCAGGCGGGCGAGGACGATCTCGGCGACGTCGACGATATCGACATTGATCTCGATGACGACGAGGAGGATGACACCTTACTCGAAGACGACGAGGACGACGACGAGGACATGGGCGGCATCGTCTCCGGCGGCGACGAGGAACCCTGAAAAAGACAGCGGCGCGCGGACTTGCGGACCCCCGTGCGGGGGTCTAGACACCCGGTCCGTCGTGTGCCGCGCCGCAGTCCCAAACGCAGCGCGGAGAGCCGGGCAAAGGCTTGAGCCCGAAAAGGGCTTAAATCGGGGCTGTAGCTCAGTTGGGAGAGCGCTTGAATGGCATTCAAGAGGTCGACGGTTCGATTCCGTTCAGCTCCACCAGCCCTCGCGCGCAAAGGCAGGCGCTGCGTCGCCCGCCGGGCGAAGCGGGGCAATCGCCCTTCGCGCCCCGACTCGGCCGGCAAGCCCTTTAACTTTAGCTGATGCACATTCTCCTTTTTGGCGCATCGGGCCAGGTCGGCCGCGAGACGGTCGAGGCCGCCGCGCACCGCGGCCTGCGCCTTACCGCGCTGTCGCGGGCGGAGGCCGACCTGTCCGTCCCGGGCGCCGGCCTTGCGGCGGTCGTCCGCTGGCGGCCCGACGCGATCATCAACGCCGCCGCCTGGACTGCTGTCGACAAGGCCGAATCCGACATTGAAGCCGCACAGCGCCTCAACGCCGGAGCTCCCGGCGAGCTTGCCGCGGCGGCGAACGAGGCCGGCGCGCGCCTTATTCATCTCTCCACGGATTATGTGTTCGACGGCGCCGGCGCGGTCCCGCTCGACGAAGGCGCAGCGACATCCCCTATCAATGTTTACGGTCGCACCAAGCTCGAAGGCGAGCGGGCGGTCCTTGCCGCCCTTCCTGGCGCGGTCGTCATTCGCACATCATGGGTCTATGCGCCCCACGGCGCGAATTTCGTCAAAACCATGCTTCGCCTGTCCCAGACGAGGGATGCGCTGTCGATCGTCGGCGACCAGACGGGCGGCCCGACCCCGGCCGCGGCGATCGCCGAGGCTTGCCTCGACATCGCCCTGCAAACAGAAGGCCCAGGCGGCGTTTTCCATTTCCAGGGCGCGCCGCCCGCAAGCTGGGCCGCTTTCGCCAAAGCGGTTTTCGCCGCCGCGGAACAGCCCGTCAAGGTGAATGAAATCCTGACGCGCGACTATGAAACGCCCGCGGCGCGGCCGCTTTTCACAGTCCTCAATTGCGCCAAAATCCGGCGAGATTATGGGATAGTCCAACCCGACTGGCGAAGCGATCTCGCCGGAACGGTTCGGCGCCTTTTGCATCATCAGTAAAAGTTTATCGGATCGGAGAGACCATGAAAGGCATCGTGCTGGCCGGCGGCTCAGGGACGCGCCTTTACCCGATCACGCGCGGCGTTTCGAAGCAGCTGACGCCGATCTATGACAAGCCGATGGTCTATTACCCGGTGAGCGTTCTGATGCTCGCCGGCGTTCGCGACATCCTCATCATCACGACGCCGGACGACCAAGGCGCGTTTCAGCGGCTTCTTGGCGACGGCTCGGACTGGGGCGTCCGGTTCCAGTATGCCGTGCAGCCCAAACCCGAGGGCCTCGCGCAGGCGTTCCTCATCGGCGAGAAGTTCATCGCCGGCGACAAATGCGCGCTCGTACTCGGCGACAATATTTTTTACGGGCACGGACTGACCGAGGAGCTTCAAAACGCCGCCGCGCTTGACGAGGGCGCGGTCATTTTCGCCTATCAGGTGACCGACCCGGAACGCTACGGCGTCGTCGCCTTCGACCATCAGGGGCGCGTGACCAGCATTGAGGAAAAGCCCAAGGCGCCGAAATCGGACTTCGCGGCGACCGGCCTTTATTTTTACGATGAGACCGTCGTCGAGCGCGCCAAGCGCGTGAAGCCGTCCGACCGTGGCGAGCTTGAAATCACGACGCTCAACGACATGTATTTGAAGGACGGCAAGCTGAAGGCGCAGATTTTGGGGCGCGGTTACGCCTGGCTCGACACCGGAACTCACGATTCCCTGCTTGAGGCCTCGCAATTCGTCCATACGATCGAAACGCGCCAGGGGCTTAAGGTCGCATGCCCCGAAGAAATCGCCTACCGCCTCGGCTTCATCGATCACGACCAGCTTGTCCGAATCGCCGAACCGCTCGCCAAGAACCAGTACGGGCAGTATCTCTTGAAGATCGCGCGCGGCTAGAACTTGTCACCTGCGGGAGGCGGGGCGTGGACGATCCTCAACGTCTGAACCAGCTGGTGCGTGACGCCGCCTCGGCGATTGCGAGCGACCCACGGCGCGCCGTCGAACTCCTGGCCGAAGTCGAACGTGAGGGCGCGCGCCATCCGGAAATCGCGCATCTTAAGGGGAACGCCTTTCTCGCTCTGAAAGAGCCGGGAGGCGCGCTGGCCGCGTACGACGCCGCGCTGGTCATGGAGCCCTATTATCTCCCGTCGATCCTCGGCAAGGGCGCGGCGCTTGATGACCTTGGACGAAAGAGCGACGCCGCGGCCGTATGGCGCAACGCGCTGAAGGTCGCGCCGACGGCGGAGCGCTTGCCGCCGCCGCTCGCCGCGCTCCATGCGCGCGCCAGAACGCGCGTCGATGAAGAAAATTTGCGCTTGCGCGACCATCTGGCCGAATGCGTCGAAGGCGTTCGCGCGCTTTATGGCGCGTCCGAGCTGAAACGCTTCGATGAAAGCCTTGAAATCTTCGCCGGGCGCGCGCGCGCTTTCCATTGCGAACCGACGATGCTGCATTTCCCGGCGTTGCCGCCGGTGTCATTCTTCGACCGCTCGCGATTTCCGTGGTTTGAGGACCTTGAAGCGGCGAGCGGCGTCATCCTTGAAGAACTTGAGGGCCTGCTGGCGTCGCCGGCCGCTGATGCCTTCGCGCCCTATGTCGCCTACCCGCCGGGCGCGCCGGTGAACCAGTGGGGCGAGCTCAACCGCTCCCGCCGATGGACCTCCTATTTCTTCTTCAACAGCGGCGCGCGCCAGGCGGAGGCGTGCCGAAATGCGCCGAAGACCGCCGCCCTTCTTGAAAAGCTTCCGATCTTGAAGGTCGACAGCTTCGGGCCGACGGCGATGTTTTCCGCGCTCGCGCCCAGGACGCGGATACCGCCGCATACGGGCTCGACTAATGTGCGCGCGATCGTGCACCTGCCCCTGATCCTGCCCGGACCCGCCTGGTTCCGCGTCGGCAATGACAAGCGCGAATGGCGGATGGGCGAGGCATGGGCGTTTGACGACACGATCGAGCACGAAGCGATGAACGAATCCGGCGAGACTCGCGTCATTTTGATCTGCGACGCGTGGAACCCCTATCTCACCGAACCGGAACGCACGCTCGTCGCCGCCATGCTGCAGGCGAAAAGCGCGTACCACGCGCGATCCGGCGGGAGGGCCGAGCGGTTCACCTGACGGGCGCGGCCGCCCTTGCGCTTGGCTGGTCCATGCGCGAAAGGGTGGGTATCGCGGCGTTCGCGCGGCAATGACAGGCTGAAGGCCATGAAAATACTTGTCGTCGGCGGCGACGGATTTTGCGGCTGGCCGACCGCGCTTCATCTTTCCAATCTCGGACACGGGGTCGTCATCGTCGATGACTTGTCGCGGCGAAAAATCGACGTTGAACTCGAGGTTGAAAGCCTGACGCCGATCAAGCCGATTTCGGTGCGCCTCAAGGCCTGGAAGGAGGTTTCGGGCCGAGACATCCGCTTTGAAAACATCAATGTCGCGAAAAACTATGCGCGGCTCCTCCGCCTGATCGAGACCGAGCGCCCGGACGCGATCGTCCACTTCGCCGAACAGCGCGCCGCGCCTTATTCGATGAAGTCCTCATTTCACAAGCGCTACACGGTCGACAACAACATCAACGCCACGAACAATATTCTCGCCGCGATCGTTGAATCGGGCGTTGATGTTCATCTCGTCCACCTCGGCACGATGGGCGTCTACGGCTATGGCACTGCGGGCATGAAAATCCCCGAGGGCTATCTGCCGGTGAAAATCGAGACCGAGGACGGGCGAGAGATCACGCAGGAGATCCTGTATCCCGCCAATCCGGGTTCGATCTATCACATGACGAAGACCCAGGATCAGCTGCTCTTCGCTTTCTACAACAAGAACGACAAGCTGAAGGTGACGGACCTTCATCAAGGGATCGTCTGGGGCACTCAGACGGCGGAAACGCGCCTTGACGAACGGCTTATCAATCGTTT
The DNA here is from genome assembly GCA_003506635.1 of Parvularcula sp. Lineage (GTDB taxonomy): Bacteria > Pseudomonadota > Alphaproteobacteria > Caulobacterales > Parvularculaceae > Amphiplicatus. The sequence goes on along the minus strand of DNZB01000359.1, from coordinate 9,902 downwards.
CGACTATGACGGCGATTACGGCACCGTGCTCAATCGCTTCTTGATGCAGGCCGCGGTCGGCTATCCCCTGACCGTGCACGGGACCGGCGGACAGACGCGCGCCTTCATTCATATTCAAGATACGGTGCGTTGCATCCAGCTCGCGGTCGAGAACCCGCCGCAGAAGGGCGAGCGTGTGCGCATCTTGAACCAGATGACGGAGACCCACCGCGTACGCGACCTCGCGCGGATGATCGCCGAAAAGACCGGCGCGGCGATCGCAAATGTCGCGAACCCGCGCAACGAGGCGGCGGAGAACGACCTCCACGTCGAGAACCGGCGGCTCTTGAGCCTCGGGCTTGACCCGATCACGCTGGAGGAAGGCTTGCTTGAAGAAGTCCGCGAGATTGCGCGCAAATACGCCGACCGCTGCGACCGGTCGAAGATTCCGTGCGTCTCCTACTGGAACGCGACTCGGCGCGAGGAAGCGGGCCGCTAGGCCGCTTCAGCGACAAGCAATTCTCGCACCCTGAAATCCTCCTCAGTGTATAGCGAGTGAAGGCCCGTGAACTCGATCAGGTCCAAGAACGCTGAATAAACAATCCGTTCGCCCCGGTCCATTTCCTCATATTTCAACGCTGCGTCCCAACGCCAGACAGCGAGCTTGAAGGCGAAGTCCTCAAATGAAGCCGCCGGCACCCTTTGCGCGATGTTCATGACCGCTGTTTGGGCGTCGATGATCGCGTCGGCGACCGTTTGTTCGTCCTCATCGCCAGACAGAGCGGCTTCCTTCGCCTCCGGCCGACGATGAAGCGCCAGCCAGGCGTAGAAGAAGCCCGCCAGTGAACTCATCCCGACCTCTTCGATTTGCTTTTGCGTGAGCGCGAGCCGCTTGGCGACCTGGCCGTTCATGACCGAATCCAACCTCCACAATTGATTGCCGAGGGCGATTTAGGTCAGTTTTTCCCCCGGTCTGTACCGTAAGCGCGTTACAACCCGAAAAAATCAATTTTTACGGTCCTTCCGCCGACTTGGCCCGACGGTCCCGGGCTCAACCAAGTCGGCCTGAAATAGGATTGCGGCTTCAATCCGGGAATGAACGTCGTATTTCCGGAAAACGCGACGCATCATCGTATCGACCGTATGAACGGTGATGCCCAGCTTTCCGGCGATTTCGGCGTTGCTGTCTCCAGCGCAAACCAGCCTCATCATTTCATTCTCGCGGAAAGAAAGCACATGACGAGCCTGCGGCGCCGGGCGCGCTTCAAGTTCGTTGAACCGACGATGCGTCGCCTGGCAGACCGCCGCCAAGATTCGCGCTTGCTTTGGTGAAACGTCAAATCTTATGCCGGGCGCGCTGAGACCGAAAAACGCCGTGTCCCCCGGAGCTGAAATCACAGGGACGCCGATGCCGTCGATGAAGCCGCGTGCGCGGGCTGATTCGAACATGCTTCGCATGTCCGCGCCGACAGCGTTTTCATAATCGAACCAGTGAAAAACCTCAAACCGCTTTAACGCCGACCAGATCGCCGGATCGAAATCCAGGGGTCTGCCGGCCTTATACATCGAAGGAGCGATTTCAGGCGCGCCGCGCAAGCGCGCGCCCTCGCGAGCGGACAATTTTCGACCGGCTCTCAACAAGACGATGTAACTGGTCCACGTGAATCCAAACTGGGCAACAAACGCTTTGAACCTAACCAGCAGATCGCTTGTCGATTTCGCGTCGGAAATTGCCTCGATGAATTGATCAATCGGGGCTGTCATCGCTCTTTGCAGTTTAGACAGTCTTGTTCGCGATGAAAAGTCCAAATGGGAGAATTCTCAAGATAGTATAGCGGCCGCGCGAGCTATTCTTTGGGACATCGCCTCACCTTGTCAGAACCGCCGTAAATCCAAGATCATCGATTGCAGGGCGCCGCTGTCGCGTCAGCCTGGTCCGGCCGCGGACGGCCGTCTGCAAATCAAGCGGCCCGTTTTGTGGAATAACGCGACTTGATTGTTGAGAAAGCGGCGACGAATGCGGGCGACAGGATCGGGAGGCCGCGTTTGAAGTCGCGCTTCACAGCATGCGCTTCCCGCGTCGCCTCGACGATTTCGCCGTCCGCGCAGCCCCCCCCGATCCGCACCGCATCACTCACTTAATATGTATACAGATAATAGTGGAACCGGAGATTATCGCGCCTTCGCCTTATCTCTAGTCCGGCGCCGCGAGGCGGGCTTCATGCGACGATACGTCGGCGCCGGGCGACCGAAATAGAGAGCGTCGCCTCGCCGCGACTTTCAATGATCGACGCCGCGCCTTTGCGCGAGATCAAGGAGCATGAAGGCGGGCGCGCCCGGCGCTGCACGATCGCCGGCGCGCCGTCCCGGCTCAACGCGCCGGCTTTTTCTGCTCGGCGAGCACTTCGCGAATAAGCATGTCGAGATCCGCCTGGCCGAGCGCCTGACCTTTGAGTCGCTCCTTTACGCGATGGGGAATGGCGTCTGGCGAGAGCGCGCCCGACGCCGCTAGGGTCTCGCGGATCAGCGTTTTGAGCGCTTTCTCCTGCTCAGCCTTGCCGATCATGCGTGACATCGACGTCTCCTAGTTCAACAGCGATCCTGCCGGCGCGGCGTCGCCGCCGCCCGAACCATAGCGCCTGGCGTGCGCATTGGCTTCCTCGCCATTGACGGTAAGGCCGCCGGCGCCCGCGGACACTTCGATCGTCTCACCGTCGCGTATGCGCCCGGAAAGAATGAGATCGGCGATCGGGTCCTGCAATTCCTTCTGGATGACGCGCTTCAAGGGCCGCGCGCCATAGACAGGATCATAGCCCGCGTCCGCGAGCCAGCGCCGCGCCTTGTCGTCAAGGTCGATCTCGATCTTGCGGTCGGCGAGAAGCCTTCCTAGCCGCGCGATCTGGATGTCGACGATTGCGCCCATATTCGCGCGCGTCAGGCGGTGGAACAGGATCATCTCGTCAAGGCGGTTGAGGAATTCAGGGCGGAAGCGGGCGCGCACCGCCTCCATCACTTGCGGGCGCACAGCTTCGGAATCCTGCCCGTCCGGCTGGTTCGCCAGATGCTCCGCGCCGAGATTCGAGGTGAGGATGATCAGCGTATTCTTGAAATCGACCGTGCGGCCCTGCCCGTCCGTCAAGCGGCCGTCGTCGAGGACCTGCAAGAGCACGTTGAAAACGTCCGGGTGCGCTTTTTCGACTTCGTCGAACAACACGACCTGATAGGGGCGCCGCCGGACGGCCTCGGTGAGGGCGCCGCCCTCTTCATAGCCGACATAGCCCGGCGG
>DNZB01000359.1:5069-6334 GCA_003506635.1 Parvularcula sp. | reverse complement strand
TCGATGCGCGCGATCGCAGTGTCGTCGTCGAACAGGAATTCGGCGAGCGCTTTCGTCAGCTCCGTCTTGCCGACGCCCGTCGGCCCCAGGAAGAGGAAGGAGCCGATCGGCCGGTTCGGATCTTTAAGTCCCGCGCGCGCGCGGCGCACGGCCGCCGAAACGGCCTCTACCGCTTCGCGCTGGCCGATGACGCGGCGCCCGATCGCTTCTTCCATTCGCAACAGCTTTTCGCGCTCGCCCTCCAGCATCTTGTCGACCGGCACGCCCGTCCAGCGCGACACGACGCTGGCGATCATTTCAGGATTGACGACTTCATCGACGAGCGTCGCTTTGTCCTCGCGCGCCTCGGCCTCGGCGAGTTTTTTCTCCAGCGCCGGAACTGTCGCGTATTTAAGCTCCGACGCGCGCAGAAGATCGCCGCGCCGCTCCGCCTCAGCGAGCCCCTGTCGCGCCTCTTCAAGCTCCTCTTTCACCTTGGTCGCGGTCGCAAGGCTTTCCTTTTCCGCGCGCCATTGCGCGGTCAGCGCATTCGATTTTTCTTCAAGATCCGCCAGTTCTTCTTCAAGCGTTTCGAGGCGGTCGCGCGAGGCGGCGTCGCTTTCCTTCTTCAGCGCTTCACGTTCGATCTTCAGCTGGATGATGCGGCGGTCGAATTCGTCGAGCTCCTCCGGCTTGGAGTCGACTTCCATCCGCAGCCGCGAGGAGGCTTCATCGACAAGGTCGATCGCCTTGTCCGGCAGAAAGCGGTCGGTGATGTAACGATTGGACAGGGTCGCCGCCGCGACGATGGCGCTGTCCGAAATGCGGACGCCGTGGTGAAGTTCGTACTTTTCCTTCAGCCCGCGCAAGATCGAGATCGTGTCTTCGACCGTCGGCTCTTCGACAAACACCGCCTGGAAGCGACGCGCGAGCGCCGCGTCCTTTTCAACATGCTTTCTGTATTCATCAAGCGTCGTCGCGCCGATGCAGTGAAGTTCCCCGCGCGCCAGCGCCGGTTTCAGGAGGTTCGAGGCGTCCATCGCGCCTTCCGATTTTCCGGCGCCGACAAGCGTATGCATCTCGTCGATGAAGAGAATGATATCGCCTTGCGCCGATGTGACTTCGGAAAGGACCGACTTCAACCGCTCCTCGAACTCGCCGCGGTATTTCGCGCCGGCGATCAGCGCGCCCATATCGAGCGCGAGCAGCTTCTTGTTCTTGAGGCTTTCCGGCACGTCGCCATTGACGATGCGGAGCGCAAGGCCTTCGGCGATCGCCGTCTTGCC
>DNZB01000359.1:0-4787 GCA_003506635.1 Parvularcula sp. | reverse complement strand
TCGCCGATCAGGACCGGATTATTCTTGGTGCGGCGCGAGAGCACCTGCATCGTCCGGCGGATTTCCTCGTCGCGGCCGATCACGGGGTCAAGCTTTCCGGCGCGCGCCGCTTCGGTGAGATCGCGCGCATAGCGCTTCAAGGCGTCATAGCCTTGTTCCGCCGAAGCGGTGTCGGCCTTGCGGCCCTTGCGAAGGTCGTTGATCGCCGCGTTGATGGATTGCGGCGTCGCGCCGGCGTTCTTGAGAATTTTCGAGGCTTCCGCGTCCGGCGTCATCGCAAGCGCCGTCAACAGCCGCTCAGCCGAAACAAACGCATCTCCCGCTTTCTTCGATTGCTCTTCAGCGGACGCGAATACGCGCGCCAGCGCCGGGGCGAGATAGATTTGACCGCCGCCGCCTTGCACTTTCGGCAGTTTGCCGAGCACGGCTTCCGCCCCGGAAAGCGCGGCCTCTGGTCGCGCCCCGGTTGCGCGCAGAAGATTGGAAGCGAGCCCTTCGGGGTCGTCCAGCAAGCCCTTCAATAGGTGTTCGGAAGTAAACTGCTGATGGCCGTCGCGCAGGGCGATGCCTTGCGCGGCCTGAATAAGACCGCGGGCGCGGTCTGTATAATTCTCGAATTGCATGCGCCTGACCTCTTTAAGCGTCGATTTGGCCGGGCCCCTCTTCGAGGCGGCCCGACGCCAATGAGATAGGCGTGAAAGTCACGGTCGCAAGTGCCGCCTTGCCGTTTCGCCGCAGGCGCGCCAGATGCCGAACCGCGCCCCTTTGCGAGAGATCAAGATGCCAGCCGCCGCCCGCCCCGACCACATGGTTCTTCTCGTTTCGGACCCCGGCGTCAGCCTGCCCTATTATGAAGCGCTGTTGCCGCTGCTGGGGTTCCGGGAGCATGCGCCGCGCCTTTGGAAGAGCCCGCTCGACTTCATCATTCAGATCGCCGAAGCCCGGCGCGATGCGCGCCCCTATGAACGCTACGGCGCAGGCATGAACCATCTGGGGTTTTCCGTCGACAGTCCGGCGATGGTCGAGTCCATCCGTACCGCGATGATCGAAGCTGGATTTCCGGCGCCGGAAATCCAGACTCTCGACGGCGCTACGGCCTTGTTCATGAAGGACCCCGACGGCGTCCGCTTCGAGGTCAGCTATTTTCCGCCGGAGATCGACTTGAACGGATGATCGCTAAAGCCCGCCGAGGCTGATCAGCGCGCCGCCGTCGACGACAATCTGCTGGCCCGTCATCCAGCGCGCCGCGGGCGAAGCGAGAAAGACAGCGGCGCCGGCTATATCGTCGGGCTCGCCGAAACGCCGCAAGGGCATCGTATGCGAGAACGCGGCTTCGATTTTCGGGTCCTTCCACAAGGCTTCGGCCATGTGCGTCTTGACGATGCCGGGACAGATCGCGTTCGCGCGGACGCCCGAAGGGCCGTACTCAACCGCAAGGTTGCGCACGAGTTGCAGGTCAGCCGCCTTCGACAGGTTATAAACGCCGATCGCATTCGTGCCGACGAAAGCGCCGATCGAGGAAATGACGATGAACGCTCCTTCCCCGCGCGACTTCATCTTCGGCATCGTCAGCTGCGCAAGCCAATGCGAAGCTTTGACGTTCGCCGTGATGATCTTGTCGAACTGTTCGTCGGAGATCGTCTCCGAAGGGCCGAAATGCGGATTGACGGCGGCGTTCGAGACGAGGATGTCGACGCCGCCCAGCTCACGCTCGGCGAATGCGACGAGCGCTTCGATTTCCTCCTTGCGGCCGATGTGACATTGCGCGGCGTGCACGGCCTTGCGGCCGATGCCGTCATTGATCTTCGCGGCGACCGCCTCGCAGGCGTCGCGCTTTCGGCTGGCGATGACGAGGTCGGCGCCATGTTCGGCCAGCCGCGCCGCAATTGCCTCGCCGATGCCACGCGAAGCGCCGGTGACGACGGCGCGTTTGCCCTTCAGATCAAAAAGAGGTGAGGAAATCACGAGGCGCTCGGGTCTGCGGACGCATGTTATCGCCTCATCGAGTCCGCCGACGCAACACCCGGCCGCAATTCGCCGCCGGACGCGCAAAACCCTGGAGCGGATCGCGGGAAAAACGGTCGCGGGATTCACGCAAATTCATGCGGCAGCAGGAAAACGCCCCGCAATCGCCGAATTTGAACGACCTTGATTTGCCTTAGGCGCCGACCGGCTCGACATCTTGATCGGCTGGCGCGCCATCGGCGGGCGCGCCGCCGTCCTCGCGATGTCGGCGCGGACGGCGGCGGCGACGGCGGCCTTCGTGATCGCCCCCGTTTTGCCCGACGCTTTGGCCGCCGCTCTGCCCTTGATTGTTCTGCGGACGATGGTCCGGGCGCGGCTCTGCGCTCCGGTCATCGCCATAGGCTGGAACATCCGGCTGCTCATCTTGCGACGGATCCATTTCGCTCTGGTCTTCGCCGCCATAAGATTGATGCTGCGGGCGATCGCCGCGCGGGTCGCCGGCGACCGGCTGGTCAATTCCGTCGAAATCGCCGTCCTGATTGTTCTGGTCGAATTGCGATACCGGCGGGGCGCCCTGCACCGAGCGCAAGACCCGGAAATAGTGCTCGGCGTGTTGCAGGTAATTCTCCGCCTTGACGCGGTCGCCGCTTGACTGCGCGTCGCGTGCGAGGGCGAGATATTTGTCGTATATCTGCTGCGCGGTGCCGCGAATGCGGACGTCCGGTCCATTCGAATCGAGCGCGCGATTTGGGTTAGGGCCTCCGCCCTGGCGACGGCGCTGGTTGCGGCCGCGCTTCATGAAATGATTGTTCATTGTCTCAGCTGTTTCAAACTAACCTTTTTGCGGCCCCTCCGCCGCAAGCTTCTCAAACCGGCTGGCGCCATCCAGCCGATGCCGGCGCGACCTGTTCCGCGTCGTTCGTGGGGCTTGACCCTTTAGCTTCCGTCGATCGCCTTGCACCCCGCAGCGCGATGCTGCTTGTCCGGTCACTTAAGGAGCTTGGGAGCAGCGCGCCCTGAAGGCTTTGCGCTTCACTCTCTATGGCGGTTTATCTACCGCCAACCTTGAATCTACCGTTAGCGCGCCTCTTTGCGGAGGTCAATGATTAAAGCCCGGTCCCGGTCGGCGAGGTCCCGTGCAATGAAGGGCCGGCTTTCGGGGAAAGCGGCGCCCAGGATAGATCCGGCGGCGGTCGCCTGGTCGAAACCGATTTCGAGAAGGAGAAGGCCGTCCGGCGCCAGAACCGCCGGCAAGAGGTCCGCAAGCCGCCGATAGGCGTTCAGCCCGTCCGCTCCCGAAAAGAGCGCGCGATGGTCTTCAAATACCTCGACCTCGGGCGGCAACTTGCCGCGCTCGGTCTCGGGAATATAGGGCGGGTTCGAAACGACGAGATCAAAAGGCGCGCCAAGTCCGCTTTCGAAACCGGGCGCGTTCCAGTCTCCCTGCTCCGCCCGCCCGCGCGCCTGGAGCCCGTTGCGTGCAAGATTGCGGCGCGTCAGCGCCACCGCGGCGTGATTCAAATCGACGCCGAGCCCGCATGCGCGCCGATATTCGGCGAGCAGCGCGCACAAGAGCGCGCCCGAGCCGCAGCCGAGATCGAGAATTGACGCGACGCCATGCGGACGGCGCGCAAGCGCCGTGGCGACCAGCGTTTCCGTATCCGGACGCGGGACGAGCACCCCCGGCGTCATATCAAGGGACAAGCCCCAGAATTCCTTCTCGCCCGTGATATAGGCGACTGGCTCGCCTCTGGCGCGGCGCGACGCCATCACATCAACGCGCGACACCTGTTCCGCATCAGGAACCTTTGCGCCGGCGGCGATAAGGTCGGCAGGTTCCATATGAAGCGCCGCGCCGACGATGAGGCGCGCATCAAGCAACGGCGTCGTGCTGTTTTTCAGCCCTGCGGCGACGCGGCGTATCATCGCGTCTATGGTTTCATTACGCCCTCTCATTCGGTCCGTCGCATTTTGTGCAGCCAAGCCTTGCCACGATCGCAAAGCGGCCGCCAGATCACTGGAAGGATACGGAGCGCCGGCGATGGGGACCCAGCTGCTTGCTCAAGAAACTTTGAACACGGTCGCCCAGCTTGGCGCCGTTCTTGTCGTCGCTCTCGCAGCCTGGGGGCTTGCCGGGCGCAAGCGCGGCGGATTTTTCCGCTTTGTCGGTCTCCTTGGGCCCGGCGTCGCGGGCTGGCGCGCCGCCGCGATCGCGACGCTCGTCTTTGTTCCGGCGTCGTTGGGCCTCATCCTGGTTACGGACCTTAGAGAAATCGCGTCAGCGGACAACACCGTCGCCGGGCGTTTCGCAGAGGCAGGGTTTTCCGGCGATACGCTCGGCGCAATGCTGCTCGTCGCCGTCATAAAGACGGCGTTCGCCGAGGAAATTCTGTTTCGCGGCGTGATCGCCAAGACGCTCATCCGCTGGTTCGGCTTCTGGCCCGGCGCAATTTCGCACGCGGCGCTGTTCGGCGCCGTGCACGGATTGGTTTTCGCCGCTCCGAGCGGGCCTGACCCGACGTTGATCGGCGTCGCGGCTATTGTCGGCCTTCCCACGGTCGGCGCGCTTGCGTCCGTCTACATCAATGAACGCATCGCCGGCGGCTCGATACTGCCGGGCTGGCTGATGCATGCTATCGCCAACGCAATCGCCTATCCGGCGCTCGCCTACTTCTAGATTAGCTGGCGCGCAGTTGCGCGCAACGCCGGTTTCCAATTTGAATCCGGCGCGCACATCACATCGCCTGCTGCATATCGGCGAGGCGGTCGACGCGGTCCTGCGTCATCAACGCATCGACAAGCTGATGGAGCGCGTCGCCGCG
>DNZB01000404.1 GCA_003506635.1 Parvularcula sp. | reverse complement strand
CGTGGGGGTTCGATTCCCCCCGCCCGCACCAGGGATGCAGGTCAGCACACGGAGGAACAGCGAAGCCGGGGCGCCGTCCCCGCGCCCGCGTGAGACGGGCGGAAAGCCAGGTCCGCCGGATTGCGGAAATTCTTCGGATCGGCGATCTTGCCCGGCGTGCGAAAACTTCGTCCGCAGACCCGCGACAATTCCGCCTCCGCCCGCGGCCATCAGACCGTGGCGTCGATCCTTGAAGCCGCGCGCGACGCGCTGGTCGAGGAGGGGTATCCCGGCCTCACCATGCGAAATATCGCAAGGCGCGCGGGTATCACGCTCGGCAATCTTTCCTATTATTACGCCAAGCGCGATGACTTGCTGCACGATCTCCTTGAGGCGGTGATCCAGGGCTATGTCGAGGATTTCGACCGGATAGCCGAGAATGTCGAACGCTCTTCGGAAGAACGCCTTGAAGACATGATACGGTTCGTCATCGGCGATCTCGCGACGAAAGAGACGACCGGGTTCTTCCCCGCGCTTTGGGGGCTTGCCGCGCATAACGAAGTTGCGGCGAGAGAGATGAACTATGTTTACGGCGTCGAGCGGGAGGCGTTTGCGCGCGTTATCGAAGGCATGCGGCCCGATCTTTCGAAGAAAGACCGCGAAATTCTCGCCCTGTTCATTTCCGCCTCGATCGAGGGGCACACCATGTTCATCGGCCATGGGCGCGATCGCGCCGCAGACGGACAGGCGATCGCCAATGTTGCGACGCACAGCTTCCTGTCTCTTGTCCGCAGCATCGATGCTGCGACCATCCGGGGGCTGACGCCCGCCGCCGGAACCAGCCGCCGGTCTAGCGCTCGCAAGTCGCCCGGCGCGCGGTCCGCAAAACCCGCGGGTTGACGATTGTCCGGGATCGTTGCACATTTCGCCTAGGACAGAAGTCCTAGAAGGGGTGTCGGCTTTGGCGCGATGAAAAACGGTCTATTAAAGCGGACATTTGGCGCGGTCGCCTTGTTGACGGTTCTCGCCGGAGGGGCGTGGGCGGAGCTGCCGATCGAGCCGACGCCGGCGGTCCAGTCTTTGCCGGCGAAATATCCTGACAGCTATGTCTTTCTCGTCGATCCGAATTTCTTCGGCATTGAAAGCGGCAAGGTCGTCATCGCCGATGTCGGCGCGGCGGTCGATCACCACAAGGGCGCGATCGGGGCGGCGCAATTCGGCCTGTTCGCCGCGGCGAAGACGCGGCCTGAACTTTACGTCGTCGACACTTTTTACGCGCGCGGCCACCGGGGCGAGCGCACCGACGTGTTGACGATCTATGACAAGTCGACGCTCAATCAGATTGGCGAAATCATCCTGCCGGGCGGCAAGCGCGCGCAAGCCCTGACCGAGGCCGGCGCGTTCCAGCTGTCGGCGGATGAGCGGTTCGCTTTTGTTTATAACTTCACTCCGGCGGCCTCGGTGACGGTCGTCGATCTGCTAAACCGGCGGGTTGCAAGCGAAATCGACATCCCTGGCTGCGTCCACGCTTTTGCGCTGGGCGGCGGCGGCTTCGCCAGCCTTTGCGGCAACGGGGCGGTCGCATCGACGAAACTCGACGCCGGCGGGCGATTCGTGGCGCAGACGATGAGCGCTCCGTTCAACGACATCGACAACGACCCGATGTTCACGCGGCCAGCGATCATCGGCGGCGTCGCCTATTTCCCGACTTACGGCGGAAAGATTCAGCCGATCGATTTCTCCGGCCCCGAAGCAGTTGCAGGCGAGGCGTGGGCGATCCCGGCGCCGGCGGCAAGCGCCCCGAAAAAGAAGACCTGGCGCGACCGCATTCCGGGCCTGTCAAAACATGAAGCGCACGCCGGCGCGCGTCTTCCGTCGGGCTGGCAGCTGACGGCGCATGATGACGCGGGGCGTCTTTACGTCTCGATGCGTGCGACCGCGACGGTCGACGATCATGACACCGGGGGCGATGAGGTTTGGGTGATCGACCCGAAATCGAGAACGCTCGTGAACCGGTTGAAGCTCCGCGCCGAAGCGAGCATCATCGAAGTGACGGCCGGCGCCGACCCGTTGCTGGTCGCGGCGCGCCCTGATTTCAGCTTCGACGTCTATAAAGCGAACACCGGCGAATGGACGCGCCGGATCGGCGGCCAGATCGTGATGACGCCGTTCGCGGCGGTCGCGTCGAAATAGGGATCATCCGAATGCTGATCGATCCCGCCATACCGCTCGCTGCGGCGCTGCCCCTTGCGGCGCTGCTTGCGGCGGCCGCGTGGCACAAGGCGCGGGATTTCCGCCGCTTCGCCGCTGCGATTGACGCCTATCAGCTGCTGCCGAAAGGGGCGGGAAAGGTCGCTGCGCCGTCGCTGATCGCGGCGGAAACGGGCGCCGCCCTCTTCCTGCTGTCGCCGGCTTCGCGTTTTGAAGCGGGGATCGCCGCCGCCGCATTGTTCGCGGCCTATGGCGCGGCGATCGCGTTCAATCTGGCGCTCGGCCGGCGCGACATCGACTGCGGTTGCGAGTTCGGCAAGGGCGCGAGCCGAATTTCGGGCGGCCTGATCGTGCGCAACGCCGTGCTGACGGCGGCTGGCCTCATTGCGGCGGCGCCGGCGGCGGCGCGTCCGCTCGGCGTCTTCGACCTTGTCGCGATCGGGCTCGCGGCTGCGGCCGCCGCGGCGCTTTACGCGGGGTTCGAAACCGTCAACGCGAACGCCTCGCTGGCGGCGCGGGGAGCGCGCACGACATGATCGAAGCGCTGATCGCCTCGCAGATTCTCCTTTTCGTTCTGGTCGCGGGGCTCGCGGTGATGTGCTTTGCGCTGGCGCGGCAGATCGGCGTCCTGCACGAACGGATCGCGCCGGCGGGCGCGCTCGCCGTCAATCAGAAGCTGAAGCCGGGCGACGCTGCGCCATCGCTCGCGGTCGAGGACATTGACGGCGCCGTCATTACGGTCGGCGGCGCGCGCGAAAAGAGCCGGCTGTTCTTTTTCACCTCGCCGGATTGCCCGGTTTGCCGGTCGCTGGCGCCGATCATCCGGTCGGTCGCCGAGGCGGAGCGGTCCTGGCTTGACGTCGTCATCGCCAGCGACGGCGGCGACGCCGCCGCGCACCGGGCCTATCGTGCGGCGCAGAAACTCGATGCGACGCCTTACGTGCTTTCTGAACCGCTCGGGCGGGCCTTCGCCGTGTCGAAGCTTCCCTATGCCGCGCTGATCGACGAGCGCGGGGTCATCGCTTCGCTCGGCATCGTCAACAGCCGCGAGCACCTTGAGAGCCTGTTCGAAGCCAAAGAGCGCGGCGTGGCGTCGTTGCAGGAATTCGCGGCGCGGCGCGCGCATGACCACAAACACAAGGCGGCTCGGTGATGAAGCTCGATCGTCTCGGCGAAGGACTTACGCGCGCGCTCGCGCGCGGCCATTCACGGCGCGGCGCGCTGGCGACGCTCGGCGGGCTTGTCACCGGCGGCGCGCTTTTCCCGGCGCTGCCGGTGGCGCGCGCTTCAGGCGGGCCGGCTGCGCACGGCTATGACGGCGTCGCGCCCCAATCGACCGGCGATCCCATGGATCCCGGCGATCCGGCCAGCTGCGATTACTGGCGCTATTGCGGCATCGACGGGTTCTTGTGCAGCTGCTGCGGCGGCACGGCGAAGTCATGCCCGCCGGGCACGGAGATGTCGCCGATCACCTGGGTCGGCACGTGCCGCAATCCGGCGGACGGCAAGAACTACATTCTTTCCTACAACGACTGCTGCGGCAAACCCGCCTGCGGACGCTGCCTGTGCAATCGCAATGAAGGCGAGCGGCCGATGACGCGGCCGCAGCTGAACAACGACATCAATTGGTGCCTCGGCGCGTCGACCGCTGCCTACACCTGTTCGACGGCGGTCATTATCGGCGTCGCGCTTCCGGAAGGGACGAAGTGATGTTCCGTGTCGTGATGATCGCCGGGATGCTGGCCGCTACGGCGGCCGCGGCCGATGACGGCGCCGCGGCGTGGAGGCGCTGCGCCGCCTGTCATCTTGCTGACGGGAAGGGGATACCCGGAGCTTT
>DNZB01000113.1:8839-11214 GCA_003506635.1 Parvularcula sp. | reverse complement strand
CATTATTCCACGCCGATTCACAGTCGTGCTGTCGACGCTCCTTGGTGTCGGAACCGAACTCTCTTTTGGCTCAACCGAGAGCGACATCGTCGAGGCCCTGCGCGAAAGCGCGCAGTCGTCAGCGAACCAGGCCGGCCAGAAGATCGTCCAGCGCAATCTCGACATCCAGCCGACCATAAAGGTGCGTCCCGGCTGGCCTTTGCGCATCCTGGTGCACAAGGATCTCGTGCTCCGGCCCTATGAACAGGGGAGGGCGGCGCGATGAATCTGAAAATCGGCGCCATCCCGGAACGCAAAGCCGTCAGGATTACGCTGTCGCTGCCGCCGGACGTGCATGAAGCGCTTGGCGACTACGCCGCGATCCATACCGCGGAATTCGGGAGGAAAACGCCGGTCAACGACCTCGCGATCCTGATGATCGAACGGTTCTTGAATTCCGACGCGGCGTTCAGGCGCGCGCGAAAATCCCTGCGTCAACCACCAAGTGAAAAGGAGTAGCCCATGGCCATAATCGGGACGTTCAAGAAGACGGACGACGGATATTCAGGATCTATCCGGACCATGACCATCAACGTCAAAGCGGCCTTCGTCGTCAATGACAAGAACGGCAACGACAAGGCGCCGGATTTCAAGGTCGTCGCCGGCGAACGCGAGTGTGGCGCCGCGTGGAAAGCGAAAACTAAGGGCGGCGAACTGCAGGAGTTCCTGCGCGTCGAGTTCGACGATCCGAGTTTTTCTGCGCCGGTGCGCGCGGCGCTGTTTTCAAATGGGGTCGATTCGGCCGCGTTGGTCTGGAGTCGCAAATAGCAACGACGCAATCGGGTACCGTTTAGTTCGTGTAAGGAGCGCGCTGAGGCGATGGCGCGACGAGAAAAACCTGTCGGGGCGAATGCTTGCGGAAGCAATGCAGCGGCGAACGAGATTCCCGCGCGCAAAGCGCCGAGCCGCGAAGCGATCGAGAAAGCGCTGGAGGTGTGGCAACCGCATTATGCAAGGAGATTGTCGCAGGAAGACGCGAGAGAGATATTGGAAAACGCGGTCGGATTTTTCCGGATCCTCCGCGAATGGCAAGCGCAAGAGAGGAAGTCAGAGATTCAGTAGCGCGAAGTTCCCTCTTTGATCCGATCGGCGCACCCCAGCGCTGCGTCGCTTCGATTATCTGGCAACACGGAATTGCGAGGCATGTCAGGCGAATTGTCGCCGAAATCCCTTGGAGCCGAAGTATTCGCTCGATGCCGAAAAAGTGTTAAACTCGCCGAGTTCGAAACACTCAGGTCGGGTGCGAATCGGTCCGATGGCGTCAAATAACACGAGAAGAACCAACTCCATTCCTGCAGCGCCGCGCGCGGTCGTGTATGCACGCGTGTCGTCAAAAGAGCAGGAGAAGGAAGGCTTTTCAATTCCGGCCCAACTCAAACTCCTCAGCGAATATGCTTCGTGCAATGGAATTCGGGTCGCAGAAGAATTCGTCGATATTGAGACGGCGAAACGGAGCGGCCGGACCAACTTCGACAAAATGATCGCTTATCTTCGCCGGCATTCGACCGTTCAGACCCTTCTCGTCGAAAAGACCGATCGGCTCTATAGAAATCTCAAAGACTGGGTGACCATCGACGACCTCAATGTCGAAATTCACTTTGTGAAGGAAGGGACGGTCCTTTCGACGGAGTCCCGGTCTTCTGAGAAGTTCATGCACGGCATCAAAGTCTTGATGGCGAAAAACTACATCGACAACCTCTCGGAAGAAACGCGGAAGGGCATGCTCGAGAAGGCTGAGCAGGGGATTTGGCCTTCTTGCGCACCGCTTGGATACGACAATGTCGAGGGACCGAGCGGCAAAAGAATTATCGAGATTGACCCGATTGCGGGACCGCTGATTGTCAAATTGTTCGAGTGGTACGCGACGGGTAGGTACTCATTGCGTGAGATAGGCCTAAAGGCGCGCGAAGACGGCCTGGCATTTCGAAGAAGCGGTCAGCCCGTAACGAATAGCACCGTCCACAAGATACTACGAAATCGGATTTACACCGGCGAGTTTGATTGGAAGGGAAAACGCTATGTCGGAAGTCACGAGCCGCTCATAACCACTGAGCTATGGGCGCGTGTCCAAGGAGTGCTGGATGCCCGCTTCACATCCAAGCTGCGGGGCTCGTCGGCACATGATTTCGCATTCACGGGGCTTGTCACCTGCGGCCATTGCGGCTGCGCCATGGTCGGCGAGGTGAAAAAGCAGAAATACGTCTACTACCACTGCACCGGCTTCAAAGGTAATTGTAACGAACCGTATACCCGTGAAGAGGTGCTGGAACAGCAGTTTGCCGCCTTCCTGAGGCAGCTGCGGTTCGACGATGAAGTCTTCGAATGGGTCAGCACCG
>DNZB01000113.1:449-8590 GCA_003506635.1 Parvularcula sp. | reverse complement strand
TGGGTCAGCACCGCTCTCAAGGAAAGCTGCGCAGACGAAAAGCGCGAACACGCGGAAGCGATTGCCAGGCTCGAAAAGGAGCGCAACCGCCTGCAGCAGCGCGTCGACGCAATGTACATCGACAAACTCGATGGGCGGGTCTCGGAAGAGTTCTACGACCGAATGCGGTCGCAATGGCGCGACGAGCAGGCGCGGTGCGCGCGGGATATTGAGCGCCACGAGCAGGCTGATGATTCCTACATGGATGAAGGCATCGAACTTCTGAAGCTGGCCAAAGACGCCCACCGGCTGTTTGAAAAGCAGCCCGCCAAAGAGAAGTCGCAAATGCTCAATTTCCTACTTTCGAACTGCACGTGGGCGCACGGAAAATTAAGCGCGGAGTTCAAGCAACCATTTGATTCTCTTGCGGAAACCGCCGTTCTCGCCGCACATGCTAACGCGTCTCAAATGACCGAATCAGGGCGTTTTGAGAAATGGCTCCCCGAGCTGCGCGCCAGAAAGCAAAGCCGGGACAGTAGTTTATCTCGCATGGGACGCGCAAAAAAATTGTCCCATTGCGCCTAAATCCGCTGAAAAAGTCCCACCCGATTCCGCCGTAACCGGAGGAAAAAAGAACGGGCCGCCCGAAGGCGGCCCGTTCAACCCTAAGCCCGCGGTTGAAAGGGTCCGCGCGCGTGATCTGGTTAGCGCGATGCGCGCGCTCGCGCAATCGAGGGCGAGCGCCGCGAAGCTGGTGAAGTTGCAGCGCGCCTATGCTGACCTTGCGATGATGGGCGGGGACGCGATCGCCGCCGCTCGCGAAGATCGCGCTATGCTACAGGCCCTCTACCGCGACGCCTATGCGCTCTACGACGCGGGATATGCTGCAGGCGGAAAATTTGAAGCGCTCGCGGGCGTTGAATTTGGCAAGTTGAAGAGGGCGTTAGAGGGCATAGGGTGGCTACTCGCCGATCCGGCGACGCGCGCCCGCGTCGGCGCCTCGCGCTGGTTCTTGGTCGGCCCGGAAGGGCTCGTGGCCCATGGGTGAGTTCAAGCCGACCTACGCTGCTATGCCGCTTCGCGCGCTAGGCGATGATCGCCTGTCGCGCGCCGACATTGTGACGCTCGGCGCCGTCGCGGCCCATGATCGCTTCGCGAAGAACCGCACGGGATGCTTTGCGAGCTATCGCCGATTGATCGAGATGACCGGCCTTTCGGAACCCGCCCTGAAGCGCTCGATCGGGCGGCTCGAGGAGTGCGGATATCTTAGACTTGAAGCGAACCCGATGGACCGGCGGCGGCGCATCTTGTTCGTCGTCTACAATGACGACGACGCCGCCACGATGCGCGGCGACGGCCGGTCTTTCGTTAAGGGCGCGCGGCTTCGGCTCGCGCCCGATCCGGCGGAAATCGGTATCAGCGCTGATACCGAATCCGATGCGCCGCGCCCTGTGGAGAACGCTCGCCCCGACGTGGAGATCGGAATCACGGCTGATACCGAAACGGGCGAGATCGGTATCACGCCCGAGAAATTTGCGCAGCAAGATCAAGGCCCTGCTCTCGGTAATATATTCTCTGAAAGAGATAAGAGATTGCGCGAAGCGCGCTTCGGAAGGGAAGGCAAAGCGGACGACGATCCGCCGGGTGCCAGCCGAACGGCAGCGCATGCTGTGGCCGAGGCGGGGCTCTGGAAGGAAGCAGACGCGAACGTAAGCCCGGCCGAGCAGGTGGCATTGCTGCGCGCCGTTCACGGAGATGCGCGGCCAAGCGAGGCGCTTCGGGAGTTTCAGGCGGCGCTTCAGGCGAAGGGGCGGGTCGCATGACGGACGCGCCTTCCATGGCCGAGCAGCTCGCCGAAATCGAGGCGCTCGCCACGCGACTAGGCATGAGCCGCATCGGGCTGATCGCCATCGCTGGCGCGCCATCGCATGCTGCTCGCATCGCGGCTGACTTCGCAGCGAAGGCCGTGACAGTCGAGGAAGTCCGCAGCATGATTGCAGAGGCGAGGCTGACGCCGTCGACCGGGTCGAGCCCTCAATCACGGGTCCCTCCCAGCACGGCCGAAAATGGGTAGTTCGAACCGTGCGGATTTTCTAGTTGCAGCATCGGTTGACCGGTTAACGTGCACTGGGTGAAGTAAAGGTCTTTGTAAAGACTATCGGTTTACGGAGTGTTCACCATGAAGCAGGCGGAGTTCGCACGACTTTGCAGCGTTTCGGAAGGCTACGTTTGCCAGTTGAAGGCGCGCGGGATGCTGGTTACGGGCGAGCGCGGAATTGATCCGCTGGCGTCGCTGCGCAAGCTCAAGGGCCTTCTCGGCGAGGAGCGGCGACGCAAGGCAGCCCTTCGGTTGATCGATGCGGAGGAGGCAGCCTAGGCGTCGGGAAGGGGCGCCACATAACCGCCGTTGGCGAGTTTAGGCGTGATTAGCCTCATGCATTTTAATAAGCGCTTCGAGCCGGGCAATAAAGCTTTCAACGCTAGCTTTATGCTCTCGCAATTGCGCCTCGCTTCCGGGAATCGGGAACTGACCGCGCGAAAGCTCCGCATCATAAACGCGGATCCAATCGCGCAATTGACGAACTTCAATACGCCACTGTTCAATTAACCCATCTTGAAATTGCATTGCGAATCCCTGCCTACCGATCAGCATAGAGAGCTTGCAGCTAAAAATCAAAAGGGAGGCCAACTTGCGGATTTACGCGTTAGCGATTGCTGCTTTGTTGTCGGGCTGCGGCGGCCAAAAAGTGTCTGAGGCTTTTGATATGGCGTCAGCGGCTGAAGAGGCGGTTGAGCAGCAACAAAGCCGCGCCGATGAAGCGGAAAGCAAAATCGAAGACCTAGAACAACGTCTCGAACTACAAGAATTGGAAATTGCTACTTTGCACGCCGCCATCTCTGACCTTGAAGGACGGGTTAGCAGCGTCGAGATTACGGTACAACGATAAATTTAAACTCAGACTGCCACGAAGAGCGCCAATTTCTTTGACCCGGTCTTATTTCTTTGACCCGGTCTTAATCTGCAATTAGGAGCCGCACGCGTTCCGGACGGCCGTGCGATCGTGTAGTGTAAGCACGTGCGGAATTCGCAAGAAATCAGGATGGCGATGCAGGGGCCGCCGGCGTTCGCCGTCAGGGACGGGCGAGATTGGCGCCTCTGTCCGCAGGCTGACGAATGGTCCGCGCCGGCGGCGCGCATCATCTCGATTTCAGCCGAGCCGATCGCGGCGAATATCGAGGTGGTTTGCTGGATCGCGCACCCGTTCGATGACGGCGCGCGTACAAAGGCGGCTGAGGCGTTCGCCGCCGCCATCTTGCACGGCGCGCGGAAGGCCGGCCGCATCAGCCGCGACACTATCCCGGATCGTCTTCAAGCGGATCATTGGCCTAAGGACGAACGCGAGCGCGCCGCGCGACGCGCCGAAAAGCGATGCGCTCGGCGCGTAGAAGCCGCGCGGCTTATTGAATGGTATCTCCTTTCAAAGCGCGTCGCCGGCGTTCGCACGCGATACTCAGTCGATGATGCGCTGCAGGAAGTCAGCCGCGCTGTCGCAGAAGAACATGTCGGCGGCGGCAGTGCGAAGGCGGCGCCTGTCGGCGACAGCGGCAATCTTCGCAGGCGGCTGTGGCGCGAGCTCGCGCCTGTCGCGCATCTTGCAATCTTGATGGGTAAGAGCGAGCCGTGCGAAGTTAACGCTCCGATCGAATGGCTAGTCGAGGCCGAGCGCACTAGGCGGCTGGCGCTGCCGTTAATCGGCCTTCCCGGCGCCAGCGCCGCCGAGACCTGGCAATTCCGGCCCGAGTGAAAATCGCCAAGTTTTGACCCGTGACCCGCGCCGCCCGGCGCGGGCAGGCTGAGCGCATGGTGGTACCGCGCTCAAATCAAGAATTCACGAAAACGATCTCTGCCGCGAGCGCCGGCGCGATCGTCAGCTGCCGGGCCTTGGCTAAGCCCACCAAGCCCCAACAAGGCCCGGCGGCGACCCTTTTTGAAAGGCGCTCAAGTGGACAATCCCGATCAACCTAACGAATCGCGCGCTGTAGCCGCGATCAAGGCCGATGCGGCTGAGGCGGCGAAGCGCTTCTCGGCGCTTCATGCCCGGCTTACCGAGCTCGCCAAGACGGCGCCTGGCGAGGTGGCGTTATCGCTTGTCCTGGCCCAAGTCGCTGATCCGCGCCTCGCGCCGGAGGCTCTGGCGCTTGGAGATAGCGACCGCAGTCTCACTGTTTCGTCGGTCGCACAGCTGATCGGCGCGCCCGACCTGGCAGTCGAACTTTGGTCGGCGTCGATCCGGGCCGGCGTCACCGGCAAGCCGGTCGCAGTCACCCTCAGGAACGATAAGGGCGAGCCCACACGGTTCACCTTTAATCCTCCAACGCCGGGGGCCGTTCAATGATCGTCCCGGTCCAAATCAGCACGTCGATCTCACGAGCCGAGCTTTTTGGAAAGGCGTTGCCGATCTCCATCGAAGCGAGCGCGCGGCTCGCCCCGCGCATGAACGGGGCAGAATTGAAGCGACTTGAAAACTACGCCGAAGCGCTGGCCGCCGTCGTGGCGGACGAACGCCGCAAACGGCAAAAGGCGGCGACAATGATCGACGGCGAAGCATTCGAGCCCCTCGTCGCGCAAATGGAAACCCCCCAACTGACGCCACTGACCACACGCAGCGCCGTCCGGGCAGGCGAGGCGCGGGACTATCAGCGCCCAGTACAAGGAGCACCAATCAATGGCCTATGATGAAACGATGCAGCTCACGCGCCTGCAGGCCTCTGCGTCGATCCGCGCCGCTTCCTTCGATAAAAAGGCGAGAACGTTCGAGGTTTGCTTCGCGACCGAAACGCGGGTGCGCCGCCGGCGATTCTTCGAGGGCGATATCGACGAAGTGCTTGTGTGCAACGCTCAGGCGATCCGCCCCGACCGGATGAACAGCGGCGCGCCGTTCCTCAATTCACACCAAGCTTATGACGTCGAATCGGTTCTCGGCGTCGTCGTGCCTGGCACCCTTCGAATCGATGGGGCGGCCGCATACGCAACGATACGCCTCTCCGACCGGCCGGAGGTCGATGGGGTCGCACGCGACATTGAGAACGGCATCCTGTGCAACGTCAGCGTCGGCTACCGCGTCCACAAGTTCGAGATCGAAAAGCGCGAAAGCGAGGCCGAGCTATGGCGCGCCGTCGACTGGGAACCTCACGAAATTTCCGCCGTTCCGATCGGCGCCGATCCCGCCGCCGGCGTCCGCAGTGAGAGCGCCGAAACCTGGCCCGTTCACCTCACCCATAAAAACGCCGCTGCGGCGGCCAGCAGAAAGGACAAGCCCATGTCTCAAGCACGCCTTGATCCGTCATCGGATGAAATCCGGCAGGAAGAACGCCAGCGCGCATCGATGATCCTCGAAACTTGCAAGCGCCATCAACTCCCTGACGCCTTCGCGCAACGGATCATGAATTCATCCATGACGCTCGCCGACGCCCGCGAAGCGATCCTCGGCGAGATCGCCCGACGCGACAACATGACCGCCGGAATCACCGAGATCAGCAACGCGGGCATCTACCGTGAATCGACGGTCGAGCCGGTGCTTGCCGAGTTCTTCTCGGCCCGCCTAAACGGTAAGCCGGTTCCTGCCGCCGTGCGCCACGAAATGCGCGGCCGCACCTTCATCGACGCGGGTCGTTACTTCCTGCAGTCGGCCGGCCACAACGTCCAATCCCTCAACGACGGGCGCGTCCTATCGATGATCATGGGGCGAAGCGGGGGCATCCTCGGCACGGGCGACTTCGCGATCATGTTGGAGAATGCTCTGCACAAAGAGCTTCTCGCGGCGACCAAGGGCGATCCCTCCGGAATCCGGCAGGTCGCCTACAAGGGCGCCGCGATCGACTTCCGCCCGCAACATAGATATAGAGGCGGCTATAGCCCGATCCTCCAACCAGTTACACAGAAGGGCGAAATCAAGTCGGGCTATATTCCCGACGCCGCCCGCGAAAGCCTGAAAGCAGAAACAAAAGGTCACGTCACCGGGATTACGCGCCAGGCGGTCGCCAATGACGATATGAGCGGCTTCGGTGATTTTGTCATCGAAGCGCGAAGCGGGATGGTTAAAACAGCCGACACGCTCCTCGCCGCGTTAGTCGACTCGCCCGGAAATCTCAGCGACGGCAACCCGGTCTTTCATTCATCGCGCGGCAACGTCGCCGCCAGCGGCGGAGCCCTAAGCGAGACTACGCTGACCGCCGCCAAGCTCGCGATGCGGCTGCAGACCGATTTAAACGGCCAGCGCGCGGGGATTTCGCCCAAGTACTTGTTGACCCCGCCGCATCTCGAAGTCGCCGCGCAAAAGCTGCTCGCGACGGTGAACGCGCAATCGACGACCAACATCAATCCGCACACGGATCTGACGCTCGTCGTGGAAAGCCGGCTTTCCTCGCCAACCGGCTGGTATCTGGTCGCCGATCCCTTGCTTGTGCGCGGCCTCGAATACGCGTTCGGCGACACGGGAGAAACCGGCCTGGTCGAAGTCTTCACCACGGCGAACTTCGACGGCTTTCAGGTCAAGAGCCTGCTCGATATCGGCCTCGCCTTCATCGATCCGCGCGGCTGGTACCGGAACGCGGGCGCATAAGCGTCCGTACACAGACGACCGGCGCGCGGGTTCCCAGCCTTCAAAGCGCGCCGGACGGGCCGGGACGGGGCTTCCCCTTTCACCCTCTCCGGGCAGGCGCGGCGGCCGTGAAGCGGGCACGGCGGCGGCCGCCGCGCACAATGCCGGCCGGGGGATGATTCCGGCCGGCGACGCCGCCGGCGGGAGGTCATTTCACCCGCCGGCGGCGAACTTCCCGCCTAAAACTTTCTCTCTGAAAGGCGCTGATGATGACCACAGAAATTCGTGCACGGATTACCGCGAACGCCGCCGGATTCTCGGCCGGCCTGCGCGACGCCGAGCGTCAGGTCGCGGGCTTTCAATCGCGGATCGAGCGTAGCTTCCGGGGCCTCAACAGGCTTGGCGCTGGGCTCGCCGGCCTCGCCGGCGGCGGGCTCGCGGCGGGTGCGCTCGACCAGCTGACGCGCTCGGCCTTGAACAGCGCGGGCGCGATCGCCGACGCGGCGCGCGCCGCCGGCGTCGGCGCGGAGACGCTGCAGGAATACCGCGCGGCGGCGAAGCTCGCCGGAATTGAGCAAGAGACGCTCGACAGCGCCTTGCAAGTCTTCTCTCGCAGTCTCGGCGACGCCCGACGCGGGAATGACAGTCTCGCAGATACCTTCCGGCGAATCGGCGTGACGGCAAGCGACACCGCCGAAGGCGCGCTCGACAAGACCTTCTCCGCGCTCGCAGGCATTCGTGACGAGACGGTACGCGCTAGCGTCGCGCAAGACGTATTCGGACGGTCCGGAGTGCGCCTCGCCGCCCTTGTCGCGGACGGCGCCGACAGCCTCGCCGAAGCGCGCAAGCAAGCGCGCGAGCTGGGCCTTGTCCTCAGCAATGAAACCGTGCGCGGCGCCGATGCAGCGGGCGACCGCATCGAATTCCTTGATGCGCAGATGCGAACGCGGCTGCAGACGACGATCCTCCAAAATATCGAGGGATTCGAAAGCTATCATTCTCTCCTCAATGACCTTTCGCGCGCCGCCGTGCAGTTCGCGGCACGGCTTGGCCCGGCGGCGACGGCGATCCAGAATTTTTATGACGCCGTTCGCGGCGCAGGCCTCCCGGCCGACGCCAGTCTCTCTCGGCTGATCGAGGAACGCGAGACAATCGCCAGCGAAATTAAGAACGCGGCCGAAGGCGCGCAGCGTGGTCGAGAGCTGGCCGAAGCAGCGCCGTTCAGCTTCGGCGCGGCGCGCGACTTCGCCGACGCGCGCCAGCGCCGGGCGGGGGAACTCAGTCAACAATTAAGGCAGATAGATCGGGCAATCGCGGAGGCGCGGGCCGCACAAAACGCTCTGCAGAAAACTATAACGCAAGGCGCAGGCGGCGAGGGAGACGGCGACGGGTTCGGCGATTTGGGGGCCCCTGGCGCGGTCGGCCGGTTCGCCGGCATCGAAGGCCCGACGCTGAAAATCGACGCCTTCAACAAGCGCCTGGCCGATTCTCAGGCCCGCATCGACGCCATCGCCGAATCGATCCGCACGCCGTTCGAGGAGCTGCGCGCGCAGCTCGCCG
>DNZB01000113.1:0-187 GCA_003506635.1 Parvularcula sp. | reverse complement strand
GCGCAGCTCGCCGAGATCGACGCACTCCGGCCGTTCGCCGAGAACGCCGAGCAGGCCAACGCCCTCAGCGCCGCCGCCGCAGGCCTCCGCGACCGCATGCGCGAGCTCAGCCAGCAGACCAGCACATTCGGCATTCAGGCCGAGGACGCGCTGCGCGGCTTCTCCGACGCTGTCGCGAACGCGATCG
>DNZB01000039.1 GCA_003506635.1 Parvularcula sp. | reverse complement strand
CCCTGATGCTATAAAAAAAGTGCCTCCCCAGTGCCGCGAGTGATAAGCTCGCGTTGACAAAATAAGCACAGTGAAAGGAGGCACCATGACAGTTTATTGCGGAGTCGACTTTCATGCACGTCAACAAACGATTTCTTTTTGCGATTCGCAAAATGGAGAAATCAAGTCGATTCGGATCTTCCACGATGATCTCGACGCACTGCGACGGTTCTATACGCAGTTTCAGTCGCCGGTCATCGTCGGTCTGGAAGCGGGCGGATACAGCGATTGGTTCGAACGCTTCCTGGAAGAGTTGGGCATTGAAGTTTGGTTCGGCAACTCCACCGAGATTCGACGCCGGGCGCGATCCCGACAGAAGAATGATTGGCGAGACGCCGAGCTGGTGCTCGATCTGCTGATGAAAAACGAGTTCCCGCGAATCCATCGGCATTCTCCCGAGGCTCGCGAGGTGCTCGCGCAATTACGGTATCGACACAAACTTGTTCAGTTGAGAACCCAGGCCACCAATTCGTTGCACGCGCTCTTCATTCGAGAAGGGCTCTCGCTGCAAAGCAAGCTTCTGACCCGGGCAGGGCGAGAGAAACTGCTCTCGCATCCGCTGACGATCGAGCAGGCGAAACAGCGCGACGAATGGCTGGCTCGGATCGACGAACTCCTGGAAGACGTCAAACGAGTCGAACAGGAGCTGATCCAGATCGCCGCCAAAGACGATCGGGTCAGACGAGTCCGCACTCATCCGGGAATTGGCTTGCTCACAGGCCTGATGCTGGTTCACACGCTCTGTCCTGTCAGCCGGTTTTCAAATAGCCGGAAGGTCGCGGCCTACGTCGGCCTCGAACCACGTGAGTTCACCAGCGACAAAAAACAGCGCTGGGGAGGCATCAGCAAAGCGGGCTCGCCGCTTCTTCGCTTCCTGCTGGTTGAAGCGGTCACGCACGCAGTTCGCGGAGACCAGGAACTCAGGACGTCTTATCACAACTTGCTCGCTCATCGCGGTCGCCCGAAGGCGCGGGTCGCGATTGCGCGTAAACTGCTCGTTCGCGCTTACATTCTGTTGCGCGACGAGATCGATTACGCGACTTACCTCCGGACGGACGGTCGCAGTGGGATAGCCCGTGTAAAGCCCTGAGCGTCGGCAGTCGTTGTTGGACTGTCGCTGGCTCGTACCCTGATTGGGAGTCCCACCGCGGTTGTTCGGGCATCAGCTCGAATGACCTCGTACGCACGACACTTCATGCGAGCGTGATGAACGCTTCGAATAGATGGTTGAGCGCCGTCGTCTGACGTAGGCCGAAAATGAAGTAGAAACGTTCCGTTATTTGTCGCTGTGCTTATTTGTCGCCCAATCCGCCTTTAAAAACGCGTCTTCACGGCGGGGCGGCAGAGTGTTGTCAAAAAGGGCTTGACGCCGGCACTTTTTTCATAGAAGGCTTTACGCTGCCACCCGCTCCGCGGGTTGTGTTCCAGTACTTTTCAAACACCCTCTCAGGAGGAGCGCCGGGCCGTCGACGGGCGGATCTTTGCGCGGAAATCGAGGAGCGATGAACAAACAGGAATTGACGGGGCGCACTGCGCTCGTGACGGGGGCCAGCACGGGGATTGGCCGGTGGGCGGCGATCGCGCTGGCCGAGTGCGGGGCGGCGGTGGCAGTGAATTACAATCGGAATGAGGCGGGGGCCGAAGAGACGAAGCGCGCGATCGAGGCGCTTGGCGGGCGGGCGGTGATCGTCCAGGCCGACGTGTCGACGAAGGCGGGGGCGGAGGCGCTCGCGGCGGCGGCGCGGGCGGCGCTCGGGCCGATCGACATTCTGGTCAACAATGCGGGCGATCTGATCGAGCGGCGGTCGTTGCTCGAATTTCCGGAAGAGTTGTACGACCGGGTGATGGATCTGAACTTCAAGAGCGTGCTGCTCTGTTCGCAGACGGTGATGCCCGAGATGATCTCGCGAAAGCGGGGAACGATCATCAACGTCGGCTCGATCGCGGGCCATCATGGCGGCGGACCGGGAGCGGGCGTCTATGCCGCGGCCAAGGCCGCGGTCATGTGTCTCACCAAGGGGCTGGCGAAGGAGCTCGCGCCGCACGGCGTGCGCGTCAACGGCGTCGCGCCCGGCGTGATCGAGACGCCCTTTCACGAGCGCCTCTCGACGCCGGAGATGATGGCGCAGTTCGCGGCCTCGATCCCGCTCGGCCGCACGGGGACGTCTGAAGAGTGCGGGCGCGTCATCGCATTTCTCGCGTCCGACGCCGCCTCCTATGTCAATGGCGAGATGATCGAGATCAACGGCGGGCAGCTGATGGTCTGATCGTCACCAGTTCCGGCGGGAGATGCTCGTCCACTGGCTTCGCTTGTAGCTGCTCGCCAGCAGCAGCAGCGCGAATCGCGCTACCCCGACGGCCAGCGCAACGGCGATCCAGACGAGCATCTTCTGTCTCACCGGCCGATCATTGAACCAGGTCAGGACGACGCCATGCGCAATAATGCCCATGAGCAGATATTGAAGGCCGGTGGTCAGTTCTCGTTTGGTACTTCCAAGCATATTCATTCAGCAGTTTCCGAAGAAGGCGGTGGCTCGCAATAACCCGACTATTGTGGACCACTTATGCGGAGTTCGCACGCGAAATCCACTTCCAGGGAGAGAAATTATGAAGCTCACATTTCGCAGATTCGACCTTTACAAAATGCGATTTGCATGGATCGTCGCACTTGCATTCTTTGTCTCCTGTGCGGAAGGGCCAAAATCGCCGATCTCTTCGACCGGCGATGCGGGCAAGTTCATTGAAGAGGCCGAGAAGCGGTATCTGACGGTCTCGCTCAAGCAGGGGCGCGCCTCCTGGGTGCAGAGCAATTTCATCACGGTCGATACGGAGGCGATCGCCGCGGCGGCGAAGGAACGCCGCACCGCCGTCGTGCTGTTCGTCGACGAACTGCAATATGTGCCGGAGAAAGAACTGGCGACTCTGGTGAGCGCGCTGCACCGGGTCGACCAGCGACAGCTGCCCTTCGCGCTCGTCGCGGCGGGTTTGCCGCAGCTGCTCGGGCGGCTCGGCGAGGCGAAATCCTATGCCGAGCGGCTGTTCGAATTCATCCCGCTCGATCGCCTGGAGCCGGCGGCGGCGCGCGACGCGATCGTCAAGCCCGCCGAGGAGGCCGGCGTCCGTTTCGAACCGGCGGCGGTCGATCTCATCATCCGCGAGACGCAGGGCTATCCGTATTTCCTGCAGGAATGGGGCAAATATTGCTGGGACTTCGCCGACGCGTCGCCGGTCACGCTGGCCGACGCCCGGCGCGCCTCGGTCGCCGCGCTGGCCGAGCTCGACGCCAGCTTCTTCCGTGTACGGTTCGACCGCCTGACGGCGCTTGAGAAGAACTATCTTCGGGCGATGGCGGAGCTCGGCCCCGGACCGCACCGGTCCGGCGACATCGCCGACCTGCTGGGGCGGAAGGTCACGGCGCTCGGCCCGGTCCGCAATTCGCTCATCGTGAAAGGCATGATTTTCAGCATGGCCCATGGCGAGAGCGCCTTCACCGTGCCGCTGTTCGACGCTTTCATGAGGCGCGTCATGCCGGCGATCGCCGGATGACGGCGCCCGGCGGGTTCGGCGTCTATGCGCACTGGCCGTTCTGCGCGCGGATCTGTCCCTATTGCGATTTCAACGTCTATCGCGACCGCGGCATCGACGCCGCCCGCTGGTCGGCGGCGCTGACCCGCGAACTTGAGCACTGGGCGGCGCGCACGAAGGGGCGGCGCCTCGACAGCCTCTATTTCGGCGGCGGCAC
>DNZB01000123.1:15566-16286 GCA_003506635.1 Parvularcula sp. | reverse complement strand
GCTGCGCGCCGACATGGATGCCTTGCCGCTCGAGGAGAAGACCGGCCTGCCATACGCAAGCAAGGTCGTTTCGTCGGACTACAAGGGTCAGAGAGCGCCGGTGATGCACGCCTGCGCGCATGACAGCCATATGGCGATGCTGATCGGCGTGGCGCGCCGCCTCGCGGCGATGAAAGACCAGTGGAACGGCACGCTCGTTCTGATCGGCCAGCCGGCGGAGGAAATCGGCCTCGGCGCGCTCGCCATGTTGTCCGATGGTCTTTACACGAAGTTTCCGAAGCCGGATTTCGTGCTCGCCGCGCACACTTCGGGCTGGGACCCGGCGGGATCGGTCGCCTATACGCCGGAATATGCGCTCGCCAATGTCGACAGCGTCGACATCACCGTCCGCGGCGTCGGCGCCCACGGCTCGGCCCCGCATATGGGCAAGGATCCGATCGTCATCGGCGCCGCGATCGTTGGCGCTTTGCAGACGCTCATCTCGCGCGAGACTAATCCGCTGGAGTCAGGCGTCGTCACCGTCGGCAGCTTTCAGGGCGGCTACAAGCACAACATCATCCCGGATGAAGCGACGCTCAAAATCACCGTCCGGTCCTACGAAGAAGGCGTCCGCAAGAACCTTCTTGACGGGATCAAGCGCATCGCCCGCGCGCAAGCCCTCTCCGCCGGAGTGCCCGAAAATCTGATGCCGATCGTCAAGATCGAGAGCGACATGACGCC
>DNZB01000123.1:7602-15185 GCA_003506635.1 Parvularcula sp. | reverse complement strand
CAGTTCGGCCGTACGGCGGATGATATCCCGACCTTCATCTATTGGGTCGGCGGCGTCGATCCGGCGACCTGGCGCGCCGCGAATGAAGGAAAAATCGCCCCGCCGCCCGCCAACCACTCGCCGCAATTCGCCCCCGTGCCGGAGCCGACGCTGAAAACGGGCGTACAAGCGATGACGGCGGCGGCGCTGGAGCTGCTGAGGAATTAGGGGTGACTGGTGAACAGAAGGACGGCGCCATCCCATGCGCCATTCACTGCTCAAGCCTTTATTCCGCCGCGCTCAGCGCCGGCGCGAATTGCAGTTCCGCCAGCCGCGCGTAAAGACCGCCTCTTGCGAGAAGTTCCGTATGCGTTCCCTGGTCGGCGACGCGACCCTGATCCATCACGATGATGCGGTCGGCCTTGAGAACTGTCGCAAGGCGGTGCGCGATGACGATGGTCGTGCGGCCCCTTGAGATACGCTCAAAAGCGATCTGGATGAGACGCTCGCTTTCAGAATCAAGCGCGCTCGTCGCCTCGTCGAGAAGAACAATCGCCGCGTCGCGCAGGATCGCCCGCGCGATCGCGAGGCGCTGGCGCTGGCCGCCGGACAGCGTTGCGGCGCCCTGGCCGAGCGGCGTGTCATAACCTCGCGGCAGCGCGCGGATGAATTCGTCCGCGTTGGCGGCGATTGCGGCTGTGCGCACCGCTTCGTCATCGGCGCCGGGCCGGCCAAAGCGGATATTGTCTGCGGCTGAACCGGCAAACAGGGGCGCATTTTGCTGCACGATCGAAATCGCGCGGCGAAGGTCCGGGGGCTTCAGCCGCCGGATATCGACGCCGTCGATCGTGATCCCGCCTGATTGCGGATCGTAAAACCGCAAGAGAAGCTGAAAAATCGTGCTCTTGCCGGCGCCCGAAGGGCCGACCAGCGCCGTCGTCTTGCCCGCCGCGAAATCGAGCGAAACATCCCGCAGCGCCGGCGTCGCCGGGCGCGCGGGATAGGCGAAGGCGACGTTGCGGAACTCTATTGCGCCGGCGACCGGCGAGGGCAGGGCGAGCGCGGGCGCCTCGGCCTCGATGTCGGAGGTCGCTGCGAGAAGCTCCATCAGACGCTCGGTCGCACCGGCCGCGCGCATCACTTCAGCATAGGTCTCGGTCAGCATCCCGGCGCCCGAGACCGCGACGAACGCGTACATTATGAATTGCGTTATTGCGCCGGCGGTGATCGCGCCCGACTGCACTTGCGTGGCGCCGAACCACAACACGGAAATGAGGCCGCCGAGAATGAAGGTGAAAATGACTCCGGTCAGCACCGCGCGTACTGTGATGCGGTCGAGCGCGACATTGAAGGTCTTTTCGACGGCGCCCTTGAAGCTGGCGCTTTCCTGCGGTTCGCGGGTGAAGGCCTGCACGGTCTCGATCGCGCCCAGCGTTTCGCTCGCGCGCGCCGAGGCCGCGGCGAGGCTGTCCTGACTGGCGCGGGAAAGGCGCTGCACGCGGCGGCCGGAAAGGATGATCGGCGCCAGCATCAGCGGCCCGACGGCGAGCATCATCAAGGCGAGCTTCCAGCTGACGGCGAACATCAGCACGATCGCGCCGATCGTCGTCGCCGTCGTCCTCAAAGCGATGGAAATCGACGAGCCGACCAGCGTTTCGATCAGCGTCGTGTCGGTCGTCAGGCGCGACAAGACTTCGCCCGTGCGCACGTTCACATAGAAGGACGGACTGAGCCCCAGAAGGCGGTCGTAAACCGCCATCCGGATATCAGCGACGACGCGCTCGCCGAGCCGGCTGACGAAATAATATCGCAGCGCGCTTGCAAGGCCGAGCATCACCGCAACCGCGAAACCTGCGATGAAATAGCCGGTCAGGTCGCCGCCGGTATTGATCCGTTTACAGATCGCGTCCCCGGGCGCCGAAGCAAATCCGCAATCGACGACGAGCCGGAACGCCGCCGGCAGCAACAGCGTCAGCGCTGAAGCGAGAATGAGAAACAAGGTGAAGGCGGCAAGAAGGCCCTTATAGCGGAGAAGGAAAGGCGTGAGCCGGACGAGCGGCTTGACCGAGCGCGCCTTGGCGCGGTGTTCAGCATCACGCGCGAGATCAGCGGCGAAGGTTGACCCGCGATCCATGTCGGCCCGCGCCGCCGCGGCGTCCTCGACTGTCGCGTCGTTCATGGTTCAAGCCTTCGGCGCCGCGTCGCCGTCCGCAGGCGGGGGCACGAACAGCATCACGGTCTGGAACGCCGCCGCCGCCGCCGCGCCGCCCGAGAGGCAGAGCAACATGCCGCCGACCGTGTCGCCGAGAACAAGCTTTGAAAATTTGACCACGAGGAGGAGAACGCACAGCGCGATGGCGGCGCGGGCATAAAAGCGCAAGAGGTCGGCGAATTCGTCGCCGCCCTGAAATTGCGCGGCGAAGCGCGGCCAGGCGATGTAAATGTAAAGCCAGCAGCCAAGACCGGCGGCGACGATCGCCGGCGCCAGCGACCAGCCGCGGAACAAGCCGGTGAGGATCGTGCGCGCCTCGGTGAAGCTTAACGCCGCGAGCGCCGCGCCGATGACGCCGTAGATCGCGGTGATCCCAAGCGACATCAGGGGCTTGGCGTTCCGCGCGCGGCGGAAAGCCCCATCCCTCGCCGGTATGCCCCAATTGCGTGTCAAGGACAGGCTCCGCAGGAATTCAGGAAACCACCGCGCCGAGGCGCCGCGCCGCCGCCGCGAACACGCTCTCGAACATCGGTTCAGTGAGGCGGCCGGTGTTCGTGTTGTATCGCGAGCAGTGATAGCTGTCGAACAGGAAAAGGCCGCCGGGAAGGGTGTGTTCTGCGCCGTGCGCGAATGGCGCGTCTTTCGCCCTTACGCGCAACGCCGCAAGCGTCGAATCATGCGCGATCCGCCCCAGCGCGACGATTGCGCGCAGCTCCGACAGGGCGCCGATCCGCGCTGACAGAAACTGGCGACAAGTTTTGATTTCGGCGGGCGTCGGCTTGTTTTCCGGGGGGGCGCATCGGACCGCATTGGTGATCATCGCCGACCCAAGGGATAGGCCGTCGTCGGCGCGCGCATCATAGGTCCCTTGCGCAAAGCCGTATTTGACGAGCGTTTGATAGAGCAGGCGACCGGCGTAGTCGCCGGTGAAGGGCCTGCCGGTCCGGTTCGCGCCATGGAGGCCGGGCGCCAGCCCGACGATCAGCAGTCCGGCCCCACCGGCGCCGAAGGAGGGCGCCGGTCCATTGAAATAGTCCGGAAAGGCGCGCTGGTTGCCGGTTCGATAACTGGCAAGGCGCTGGCACAAGCTGCAATTTTTCGGCGGCTCGGCAATCGCCGCGAGATCTGGCGCCGTCAGCGCGGCGTTTTTCACGACGCGCCTTCGCGGTCAGTTGACGTCTTCAAGATCGTCCTCGAACTCGCCCTCGAACTCGTCATCCGCGCCGCCCGTCGGTCGCGGACGCTTCGGCGGCCCGCCGGTGCGGCCGATTTCCTTCTCCATTTCGGCGAGGTCGAAAAATCGGTCAGCCTGGCGTCGCAGCTCGTCCGAGGCCATCGGCGGCTGGGACTTGATGGTCGAGACGACCGACACCCGCACACCTTGGGCCTGCACCGCTTCGATCGCGCGGCGGAAGTCGCCATTGCCGGAGAAGAGGACCATGTGATCGATCTTCGGCGCGAGCGCCATCATCTCGACCGCAAGTTCGATGTCGGTCGAGCCTTTGAAGCGCTTGCGGCCCGTCGCATCCGTGAATTCGCGCGCGAGCTTCGTCACCATTGTGTAGCCATTATAGTCCAGCCAATCGACGAGCGGGCGGAGCGGCGAATAATCCTGTTCCCGGTCCTCCTGGATCGAGGTGAAATAATAAGCGCGGACAAGTTGGCTCGCCGTACGAGATTTCGCCAGCAAGCTCTTGTAGTCCATGTCAAAACCCAAGGCTCTTGCGGCCTTGTATAGATTGGCGCCGTCGATAAAGAGAGCGGTCTTTTCAGACTCGCGCATGCCCAGAAAACTGTTCATTGAAACCCCAATCAGCCCGAAGAGGAATAACGCGTCGCCTATGCGCCGTTCAAACAGCGAATATATTGTAAATACGTGATTCTTGTCGGTTTAGGATCAAGCCTTCCGTTCTGCGGCCGAGCGCCGCAAGGCGTGATCGGCCTCGCCTGCCTCGTGCTGGACGAGGAATTCGGCCTCGCCCGGGCGTCGGGTTTTTACGCGTCGCTTGCCTGGCCGAATCCGGCTGACCCGCCTTTTGTCAACGCCGCCGTCGCCCTGCGCGCCGCGCCGCCGCCGGACGAGTTGATGGCGGCGCTCCACCGGATCGAAGCTGCGTTCGGTCGGCGGCGGACCGGCAAAAATGCGCCAAGAACCCTCGATCTTGATCTCCTTGCCTATGGCGACCGGGTCAGCGACGGCGCGCCCCGGTTGCCGCATCCGGGCCTTGTCTGCCGTGATTTCGTACTCGCCCCCCTTGCGGAAATTGCGCCGGAATTTCGCCCACCCGGCGAATCCCGTACCGTCGCTGCCATTTTGGCCAGCCTTCCGGCGCCGTCGGCGACCCGGATTCGGGGCTGATTTTTGCGCTGCAGCGGTTGTCTTGGCGCGCCAGAGCCGCTATCTGCGCACGTTCGGCTGGCCTTGTCGCAGGCCGCCTCCAATTCCCTTGAGGAGCCCCAAGAATGGCGCGTGTCACCGTCGAAGACTGCGTTGAAAAAGTGCCGAACCGGTTCGATCTCGTCCTGCTTGCGTCTCACCGGGCGCGGGTTCTCACCTCGGGCGCGACGCTCCTCGTTGATCGCGACAAGGACAAGAACCCGGTTGTGGCCTTGCGCGAAATCGCCGATGGCGGCCTTGACACCGAAGTCCTGCGCGAAGATCTCGTCGTCTCCTTGCAGAAGCAGTTCAACGTCGATGACGACGCATCGGGCGCCGCGATCGAGAAGGCGGATGCGCCGGAATTCGACCGCACCGACCAGGACGCCTTCATCCAGCAAATCAAGGCCGCGGGCATGACGACGCCGCAATCGCTGCCGAAGGGCTGAAATTGGAACCCGGCGCCGCCGGGCGCGCGCTAAGGAGGCGCGTTAGGCCGCAATGGCTGGCAGCAAACGCGAAGATGGCGACCGCGCCGGCAAACGCCGCGCCGTCCCCGCTCATTCGGCTTTGAAGACCGCCTCCGCACATGCGACGCACAAGGATGAAGATGCGTCGCCGCCGAACGCTCCGGCGAACGGCGTCGCGGCGCAAGATCAGGCTCGCCGACCGCCGGGCGCGGGAGCGAAAGAGGCGATTGTTGCGCATCCTAAGGAGGCGCCGGCGCCGGTCGATCTTGTCCGCCAGCATGAGCTGATCGAAAAGGTCCGCGCCTACGATCCGCTGGTCGATGAAGACCTGCTCAATCGCGCTTATGTCTTCTCAATGGTCGCGCACGGCGATCAGACGCGGAAATCGGGCGATCCCTACTTTGTGCACCCGCTGGCCGTCGCGGGGATTCTCGCTGACCTAAAAGCCGATCCCGCCTCCGTCGTCACGGCGCTTCTCCACGATGTCGTAGAAGACACCGACGTGACGGTCGCCGAAATCGCAGCGCGGTTCGGAAAAGAAATCGCCGACCTCGTCAACGGCGTCACCAAGCTGTCGAAGATCGAGTTGAAATCAGAAGCCTCCAAACAGGCGGAGAATTTCAGGAAGCTCGTCGTCGCGATGGCGGACGACATGCGCGTCCTTCTCGTGAAGCTCGCCGACCGCCTTCATAACATGCGCACGCTGCACCACGTCCCGGATCCGGAAAAGCGCCGGAAGGTGGCGCAAGAGACGATGGAGATTTACGCCCCGCTCGCCGGCCGCATCGGCGTACAGCGGTTTCGCGACGAGCTTGAAGACATCGCATTCAAGGAATTGAGCCCGCAGGCCTGCGAGACGATTTCGGACCGGCTCGAAAAACTGCAGCGCAATATCGGGCCGGGCATCATCGCCCTTCGCGGCCTGTTGCAGTCAAAGCTCGCCGCAGCGGGCGTGGCGGCCGAGGTCCAGAGCCGGGAAAAGCGCGTCTTCTCGATCTGGCGGAAGATGCAGGCGAAGAACGTCTCCTTCGACGAGCTCGCCGACATCTACGCCTTCCGCATCATCGTCGAGGAGGTCGAGGACTGTTATCGCGCGCTGGGGCTTATTCACCTTACCTGGCGCATGATCCCGGCGGAATTCGACGATTACATCTCGGCGTTCAAGCCGAACGGCTATCGATCGATCCACACTGCGGTGCTCGGGCCGCCGCGCGGCGACGGCGGACAGCAGCGCATCGAAATCCAGATCCGCACCCGCGAAATGCACGAAGCCGCTGAGCGCGGCGTCGCTGCGCATTGGCAGTACAAGGATCGCGGCGCGACGGGCGGCGGGGTCGATTATTCCGGAGCGGGACAATTCGACCCTTACGACACGCCCCGCCGCCTCGTCGAAATGTTCCAGTCGGGCGAGGACCCGGAAGAGGCGCTGAAATACGCCAAGCTGGAGCTTTTTCAGGATCAGGTCTTCTGCTTTACGCCGAAAGGCCGCGTCATCGCCATGCCGAAGGGCGCGACCGCGCTCGATTTCGCCTACGCCGTCCATACGGACGTCGGCGACACGACGATCGGGGTGAAGATCAACGGGGTTTCAAAACCGCTGCGAACGCCCTTGAAGAACGGCGACGCGGTGCTTGTCTTGCGTTCCGACAATGCGCCCGTTTCGCCGGAGTGGGAGACGATGGCGGTGACGGGGCGCGCTCGCTCCGCGATCCGCCGGCGCATCAAGAAGATGAAGCGCGCCGAGCATATCGAGCTGGGCCGCGCGATGGCTGAAAACGTCTTCGCCGGCGCCCAGCTTGAATTATCGCCGAAAGCGATTTCGTCGGCGCTAGTGAAACTCGGGGAAAAATCGGTTGAAGGCGTCTTCGCGCGCGTCGGGCGCGGCGAATTGTCGGTCAGCGATCTGGTCGAGGCGGTCTATCCGGGCGTCAGCCACGAGAAGGAAGGCGAGATTCGCGCCGCCGGCATGACGGCGTTCCGCCCGCGTCTTGCGATCGACGGCCTGCCGCCGCGCGTCACGGTGACGATGGGACGATGCTGCGCGCCGATCCCGGGCGAGCGCATCGTCGGCATTCGCGACGGCGAGCTTGTCGTCGTTCACGCCATCGATTGCGCCATGCTTGAGCGCGAGGATCCGACGCAGTCGCAATGGGTCGATCTCAAATGGCGCGAGCGCGCTGACGGCCTCTCCGCCTATGCGAAGGTGCTGGTGACGGTCAGGAACGAAATCGGGGTCCTGTCCGATGTCGCGGGCATCATCGCCCGCTACGGCGTCTCGATCGCCAATATCCGCCTCGACAACCGCTCGCCTGATTTTGTCGAGCTCCATATCGACATCGTGGTGAAGGACGTGCGCCAACTGGAGCAGATGCTCGCCGGCGTTCGCGCTTCCACCCACGTTCTCTCGGCGCAGCGCAACGAAAGAGCGAGCGATGAAGACCGATGAAGTGTTGAAGGAGTTCGAGGATGCGGGCGCCTTGCAGCGCGGCCATTTCATCCTGTCGTCCGGCCTTCACAGCGACACTTATCTCAACAAGTCAATTGT
>DNZB01000123.1:2901-7189 GCA_003506635.1 Parvularcula sp. | reverse complement strand
CCGTTCATGTTCGCCGAACGCGTCGACGGCGAGTTCGTCCTTCGCCGCGGATTTTCGCTGCCGAAGGGCGCGCGCGTGCTTGTCGTTGAAGACATCGTTTCAACCGGACTTTCGGCGCGCGAATGTCTCGATGCGGTGCGCAAGGCGGGCGGCGAGGTCGTCGCGCTCGCCTGCTTCATCGACCGGTCGGGCGGAAAGGCGATTTTCGACGTGCCGCTGATCCCGCTCGCCGAACTGAAGGTCGAAGCCTGGCCGGCGGACCGCCTGCCGCCGCATCTTGCGGCGCTTCCGGCGGTGAAGCCGGGGAGCCGGGGCGTAAGCCAGTGAAGCCCATCCGCCTCGGCGTCAATATCGATCACGTCGCGACGCTCAGGAATGCGCGGGGCGGCGCACATCCCGATCCGGTGCGCGCCGCCGAACTCGCGATGAGCGCCGGCGCCGACGGGATCACCGCGCACCTGCGCGAGGATCGTCGACATATTCGCGACGACGACATGCGCAGGCTCAAGGACGAAATTCCGCTGCCGTTGAATTTCGAGATGGCGGCGACGGCGGAAATGCTCCGTATTGCGACAGAAATCCGCCCGCACGCGGTCTGCCTCGTCCCTGAAAAGCGGGAAGAGCGCACGACCGAAGGCGGCCTCGACGCCGCCGGCAATCGCGCGATGCTGACGGACTACGCCGCAGCGCTGAAAGCGGCGGGCGCGCGCGTCTCGCTGTTCATCGATCCTGATCCGAAGCAAATTGAAGCCGCCGCCGCGATAGGCGCGCCGGTGATCGAAATTCACACCGGAACCTATCAGCAGGCCTGCGATTCAACGACGAACGCGCGAATCAAAAACGAACTTCAGCTCATCCGCGACGGCGCGGCGCGCGCATCGTCGCTCGGCCTTGAAGTGCACGCCGGGCACGGCCTCAATTTCCACAACGTGCAGCCGGTCGCGGCGATCACCGAGATTGTCGAGCTTAACATCGGCCACTTCCTCATCGGCGAAGCGCTGTTCATGGGCCTCGCCGAGAGCGTGAAGGAGATGAAGCGGCTGATGCAGGACGCGCGGACGGGGAGGCTTTACTGACATGATCACCATCATCGGCAACACCGTCTCGCCTTACGTCCGCAAAGTTCTTGTCATCCTCGGCATGAAAGGGCTCGACTTCGAGATCGATCCGATCACGCCGTTCTACGGAAATGACGACTTCGCGAAAATTTCTCCGGTGCGGCGCATTCCAGTGCTGATCGACGGCGACGCTGTCGTCAACGACAGCTCGGTCATCGCGCAATACCTTGAAGAGAAATATCCGGCCCCTTCCATCCTCCCGGCGACGCCCGAGGCGCGCGCGCAGGCGCGATGGCTTGAGGAGTTCGCCGACAGCCGATTGGGCGATGCGTTCGTCTGGAAGGGGTTCGGCGCCGTCGTTGTGGCGCCGGCGGTCTTCGGAACGCCGCGCGATATCGACGCCTTCAAGCGCCATCTTGAATCCGATGTCGCCGACATTTGCGACTATCTCGAAAGCCTGACGCCGGCGGCGGGATACCTGACCGGCGCGTTCGGTCTTGCGGATATTTCGGTCGCTGTCATGTTTTCCGCCATGCGCTACGCGCGCTGGACGCCCGATCCCGCCCGCTGGCCGAAGCTTGTCGCCTGGCTGGCGCGCGCTGAGGCGCACCCCGCGATGTCCGGCCCCAGGGAATGGTCGGACGCGCTTATCAAAACTCACCCGAAAGACCAGCGCGCCAAGGCCAAAGAGATCGGCCTCAAGGTGACGGAGCGGAGCTATTTCACCGCGACGCCCCGGCGCGGGCCGATGACAGTGATCGGCTGAGAGCCATGATCATCGGCATCGGCAACGACCTCATCGACATCCGGCGCATCGAAAGAACCCTCGAACGGCACGGCGAGCGGTTCACGAGCCGCGTCTTTACCGACGTCGAACGCGCCAAATCCGACGGGCGGCGGAACCGGGCAGCCTCCTACGCCAAGCGGTTCGCGGCAAAGGAAGCCTGCGCCAAGGCGCTCGGGACCGGCCTTTCCCGAGGGGTATTCTGGCGGGATATGGGGGTTGTGAACCTCAAAGGCGGCAAACCGACCTTGAAACTCGACGGGGGGGCCCTGAAGAGGCTTGAAGAAATCACCCCGCCGGGTCATGTCGCTGACATTCACCTGACCATCACGGACGAACATCCGCTGGCGCAGGCGATCGTGATTATCTACGCCCGGCCCCTGGCCTGAAGCCGGGCAGGGCCGCCGCGCAGGCAAAGGGGTTCAAAGGTTCCATGGCGTTCGATTTCAAATTGGGCGATTTAAAGCTGAGCGCGTTGAAGTTGGGCGGCAAATCCGCCGGCGAAAAGCCGGAACAGCCGAAGATGACCGCGGCGGAAGAGGCATGGGACCTGCTGAAGACGGTCTTTTATGCGGTGGCGATCGCGCTTGTCCTTCGCATCATCGTCTTCCAGCCGTTCAACATCCCCTCAGGCTCGATGAAGCCTGAATTGCAGGTCGGCGATTTCCTCTTCGTGTCAAAGCCGACCTACGGTTATTCGCGCGCCTCGCTCGTTTATCCCTTCACGCGCATGGACGCCCATGGCCGCATTCTGTCCAAGCACGGCCCCGACCGCGGCGAGATCGTCGTCTTCAAGGCGCGCCTGCACGGCAACAAGGACTATATCAAGCGTGTCATCGGTCTTCCCGGCGACGAGATCTGGATGAAGGGCGGCGTCCTTCACATCAACGGCGAGCCGGTGAAGAAAGAATTCGCCGGCATGGCGGCGACCGACTGCGATTATTTCCGCAACATCGAAACGCCGAGCTATCGCGAAACGCTGCCGAACGGCGTTTCCTACATCGTCTATGAATGCGACGGCGATACCGGCCCGCTCGATAATGTCGGGCCCTATCAGGTGCCGCTCGGCTATTATTTCATGATGGGCGACAATCGCGACCAGAGCCAGGACAGCCGCACGGCGCAGGTAAGCTATGTGCCGTTCGAAGACGTCGTCGGCCGCGCGGAGCGCATTTTCTTTTCCGTCGACGGCGAAAAGGCGCGGTTCTGGGAGATCTGGAAGTGGCCTTTCGCCATCCGCTACGGGCGCATTCTTGAACCGGTGAAATGAGCGGGAAAAGCCTCGCGGCGCTTCAAGAACGCGTCGGACACAAATTCGCGGACGCTACGCTGTTGAAGCGCGCGCTCACGCATTCAAGCCTCGCGACGACCTCGAAGGTCGGCGATCTCGAGCGCCTCGAATTTCTCGGCGACCGCGTGCTCGGCCTGCTGACGGCGGAGGCGCTTTGGCGCGCGTTTCCGGCGATGCGCGAGGGCGAACTCGCGCCGCGTCTCAACGCGCTTGTCCGCAAGGAAACCTGTGCGAAGGCGGCGCTCGCCTGGGGCCTCGACAGGCTTGTGAAGATGTCCGCCCAGGAGGAGGAGTCCGGCGGGCGGAAGAAAAAGGCCATCCTTGGCGACGTCGCCGAAGCCTTTCTGGGCGCGCTCTACATCGACGGCGGGCTGGAGGCCGCGCGCAAGGCCTTTGATTTCTTCTGGACGCCAAACCTTGAATCGCTCGCGGTCCAGCACCGCGACGCGAAAACGACGTTGCAGGAATGGAGCCAGGAGCGGGGGCTTGGCGCGCCGAAATACGAAGTCGTCAATTCCGAAGGGCCCGCGCACGCGCCCGCCTTCACGATCGACGTCGTCGTCAAGGGCTTTGCGCCGGTGCGCGCCGAGGGCCAGTCGAAGCGCGCCGCGCAGATGGCGGCGGCGACGGCGTTTCTGGTGCGCGAGAAGGTGTGGCTGACGGATGAATAAGCGCACCGCCTTCATCGCCGTCATCGGGGCGCCGAACGCCGGCAAGTCGACGCTCGTCAACGCGCTCGTCGGCGCCAAGGTGTCGATCGTGACGCAAAAGGTGCAGACGACTCGCGCGCGCATCCGCGGCATCCTGGTCGAATGCGATACGCAGCTTGTCTTCACCGACACGCCGGGCATTTTCAGCCCGCGCCGGCGGCTTGACCGCGCGATGGTCGCCGCCGCGTGGGAGAGCCTTGAAGGCGCCGACGCGATCGTTCTCGTCGTCGACGCCGCGGCGGAGCTTGGGCCCCCGTCAAAATCGACCGCCGACACGGCGGCGATCATCGCCGAATTGAAAGCGCGCGGCGTGAGGGCGACGCTTGCGCTCAACAAGATCGACAAGGTGTCGCGCCCCGATCTTTTGGCGCTTATCGCCTCGATGACCGGACACGGCGTCTTCGGCGAGACTTTTCTGATCGCGGCTGAAAACGGCGACGGCGTC
>DNZB01000123.1:0-2607 GCA_003506635.1 Parvularcula sp. | reverse complement strand
TGCGCCAGGCCGGGCGAATGGCACTTCCCGGCGGACCAGCTCTCGGACATCTCAGATCGCCTGATGGCCGCTGAAATAACGCGGGAAAAGGTCTTCAAGAGGCTCCATCAGGAGCTTCCCTATGAATCAACCGTAGAGACGACAGGCTGGACGCGCACCAGAAAGGGCGAACTCAGGGTCGAGCAGACGATCTATGTCAGCCGCGAAAGCCAGCGCCCGATCGTGCTCGGCAAGGGCGGCGCGACGCTGAAGGCGATAGGCGAGGCTGCGCGCATGGAGCTGACGGACCTTCTCGGCGAGCCTGTTCACCTCTTCCTCACCGTCAGCGTCCGCGAGGGATGGGCGGAGGAGGCCGCGCGGTTTCGCGAGATGGGACTCGACATCGTGGACTGACGCTTGATCACGCGTTTGAAGCCGCGCGGCGCGCCGCGTCGATGACAAGTACGAGCCCCAGCGCCCAGAAGCCGACGAAGGTAAGGTATTCGGTGATCTGCAATGTCGCCCACAGCGCCGCGGTGACGTAATAGCCGGCGACGCCGACGGCGACGGCGAGCGCGAACCACGCCGCCGCGACCGAAAGCCGTTTGGGCGCGAGAGCAGGGCGCATGATGACCGCACCGGTGACGACTGCGTTGAGGCAGGCGATGCCGGCGGCTGCAGGGCCTGAAAGCTTGTCCTGATGGATCGCCAGCGGAATATTCGTCAGGACGGCGGCGAACCCTTGCGCGATGAAGGAAAACAGCAGGCACTCGAAATCGGCGAACCATGAACGCGCGACGATCTTCGACAGGCGCTCCAGTCCCTGCGCGCCTCGCGCCGGTTGTTCCTCGCCGAATGACCGCTTCGTCCGCTCGCCGATCGCCTTGACGAGCATGGCGGGAAGGGGATCGCCAGGAGCCCAGGATGACATGTCGATGGTGTTGAAGCTGCGGAAGTCAAGCGGCGGTGTAACGCCGTCAATGCTCACTGGAAGGAGCGCCTTGCGCTCGCGCGCGGCCGAGGCCTCGCCCACAACCCATTCGCTGTCGATCGATCGGCGCGACCAGACGACGATCGTGACCGCGACCGACGCGATCACGCCTGCGGTTTTCTTGCGATAGTCCTCGCCCGCGAGAAGATCGCGGTCCCACCAGACATCGAGGCCGATGGCGGCGAGCTGCGCCGCCATCGCCTCCGCCGTCGGCCGGTCCTTGCGGCTGTAGGAAATAAATACGTCCGGCACGCCCACCCCCGCTGCCCGCGCCCGAAGATAGCCGGAAAACTCCGGCCGTGACAGCGGCCCGGCCGCCCCGATTATTCCGCCTTCAGCGCTTCTCTCTTCATTTCGAGCGCCAGCCACTCTTCTTCTGCGGCCGCGAGCGCGACTTCAGCGGTCTCGAGAAATTTCGCCTTGGCGGCGAAGCCGCCGGCGTCACGCCCGAACAGCGCAGGATCGG
Organism: Parvularcula sp.; assembly: GCA_003506635.1. GTDB lineage: Bacteria > Pseudomonadota > Alphaproteobacteria > Caulobacterales > Parvularculaceae > Amphiplicatus. Next base: position 1,171 of record DNZB01000123.1, on the reverse strand, counting down.
CAAGCGCAGACTTCAACGCCGCGATTTCCTGCGTCAGCGCGTCCATGCGCAACGGCAATTGTTCGAGGGCGAACTTTTCCTTGAAGGAGAGCTTGGCGCGCGCCGGCTGTGCTTCGGTTTGTTCCTTGCGCAACGCCGGCGCAGGGCCGCGCGCGTCCGCGGCCATGGCTGGCGCCGCGCCGCGCTGCGCCAGCATGTCGTCATACCCGCCGGCATACTCCGTCCACTGACCCTCGCGGCCCGACGGATCGGGCGTGAGGATCGACGTAACGGTCTTGTTCAGGAAGTCGCGGTCATGGCTGACGATGAGGAGCGTCCCCTGATAATCGGCGACCAGCTCCTCCAGCAGATCGAGGGTTTCAAGATCAAGATCGTTGGTCGGCTCGTCGAGGACGAGAAGGTTCGACGGTTTGGCGAGCGCCGCGGCGAGCGCAAGGCGCCCGCGCTCGCCGCCCGAAAGCGCTGAGACCGGCGTGCGCCATTGCTCGGGCTTGAACAGAAAATCTTTGAGGTAAGACGCGACATGGCGCTTTTCAGCGCCGATCGTCACCCAGTCGCCGCGCCCGTCGGTGATCGCGTCGGCGACCCGGTCGTCGTCGCGAAGGCTGGCGCGCCGCTGGTCGAGCGTGATCATCTGAAGGCCCGCGCCGAGGCTCACGCGGCCGTCGTCCGGCGCAAGTTCGCCGGTCAGAAGTTTCAGCAGCGTCGTCTTTCCGGCGCCGTTCGGCCCGACGACGCCGATACGGTCGCCGCGCGCGATCTCGGTTGAAAACCCGCGCACGACGGCGCGGCCCCCGAAAGATATCGAGACGCCTTCAGCAAGAATGACGCGCTTTCCAGACCCCGCCGCCTCGTTCACCGAGAAGGCGACCTTGCCGACAGGACGTTTGCGCTCGCGCGCCGCCTTTCGAAGCTCGCCGAGTTCGCGCATGCGGCGCACATTGCGCTTTCGCCGCGCGGTGACGCCGTAACGAACCCAATGCTCCTCGTCGAGAATTTTACGGTCAAGCTTGTGCGCGGCGGTTTCCTCCTCTTCAAGAATCTTGTCCCGCCAGGCCTCGAAATTCTTGAAGCCGCGATCGAGCGCCCTCGTCCGCCCGCGATCGATCCAGACCGTCCGTGTCGTGAGCGTTTCGAGAAAGCGCCGGTCGTGACTGATGAGAACGACAGC
>DNZB01000124.1:3731-6438 GCA_003506635.1 Parvularcula sp. | reverse complement strand
GACGCGGTCGGCGGCGATTACGCCGAGCCCGCCGTGCGTGCGCTCGCCTGGGAGGGGCGTTATCTCGTCGTCGGATTTCCCGCCGGAATTCCAAAACTGCCGCTCAATCTGACGCTTTTGAAAAGCTGCCAGATCGTCGGCGTTTTCTGGGGCGCCTTCACGATGCGCGACCCCAGGCGTCACGCCGAACACGTCGCGGAACTCCTTAATTGGTACAAGGAAGGAAAAGTGAAGCCCCGCGTCACAGTGAGATTTCCGCTTACGAAAGCCGCCGAGGCCTTGAAGCTTGTCGAAGACCGGCAAGTGCGGGGAAAAGCGGTTCTGATGATGGAATGAACGGAGTGCTGGAAATATGTTCATCCGCATCATGATCGCCGTGTTGACGGCGACCTTCGCGTCCGCCGCTTCCGCTGCCGAGGACTGGAATAAGTCCGCGCGCGAAGCCGACTTCGTTATCGAGAATTTCACATTCGCGTCCGGCGAGACGCTTCCCGACCTTAACCTTCATTACACGACGCTCGGGCGACCGAAACGCGACAGGAGCGGAAAAATAGTCAACGCCGTCATGATTCTGCACGGCACGGGCGGGACAGGGCGGCAATTCTTCCGTCCGCAATTCGCCGATGTGCTTTTCAAGAAGGGCGGTCTGCTCGACCCCGCGAAATATTACATCATCCTTCCCGACAATATCGGGCACGGAAAATCATCTCGACCAAGCGACGGCCTGCGCGCGAAGTTTCCGCATTACGGCTATCGCGACATGGTCGCATTGCAGCATCGCCTTCTGACCGACGGTCTTGGCGTCGATCGCCTGCGCCTTCTGATGGGTACGTCGATGGGCTGCATGCACGCCTTCATCTGGGGCGAGGCGTATCCCGATTTCATAAGCGCAATGATGCCCCTCGCCTGTCAGCCGGTCGAGATCGCCGGGCGCAACCGCATGTGGCGCAAGATGACGATCGACGCGATCAGGAACGATCCCGACTGGATGGGCGGCGATTATAAGGCGCAGCCCCGGCGCGCGCTGCGCACCGTCGCGAGCCTTTTGCTTGTCGCCGGCGGCTCCGCAATTCCGCTGCAGGAGGAATTCCCGACGCGCGCAGCGGTTGATCCGATGGTCGAGACGCGCATCGCGCAATATCTCGACACGATGGACGCCAATGACTGGCTCTATCAGGTCTCGGCGTCCGAAGATTACGACCCCTCGCCCGATCTTGAAAAGATCACTGCGCGCGTCACCTGGATCAATTCCGCCGATGATTTCATAAATCCGCCCGAACTCGGGATCGCTGAACGCGGAGCCGCGCGGCTTCAGAACGGAAAATATCTGCTGATCCCCGCGAGCAAGGAAGGCAAAGGCCACGGCACGCATACATGGGCCGCGCTGTGGGAAGATGCGCTCGCTGAATTGCTGCAAAGCAGCGAGTGATATTCCGGCCGGAATGCGCGCCCGCATTTCCTCAACCGCCAAACTCCTTTAGCCTTGCGCAAGTTCAGCGCGCGTTCGAAATCTTGAAGCGGGAGGAAAGATGGGCGTTCCAAACGTTCAGTCCGCGGCGCCAGGCGAATCGCATTCGACCGATGTGATCATCATCGGCGCGGGGCCTTGCGGTCTCTTCGCCGTCTTCGAACTTGGCCTTCTCGGCATAAAGGCGCATGTCATCGACATTCAGGACAAGCCGGGCGGGCAATGCGCCGAGCTTTATCCCGAAAAGCCGATCCTCGACATTCCGGGAATTCCGGCGATCACCGGGGCTGACCTTGTCGCGCGGCTGATGGAGCAGATCGCGCCGTTCAAGGCGGTATTCCATCTCGGCGAAATGGCGGACGCGCTTGAGCCCACAGGAGAGGGCTGGCGGCTGAAAACCGACTTGGGTACGGCGATCAACGCCAGGGTGATCGTCGTCGCCGCCGGCGGCGGCTCCTTTACGCCGAAGCGTCCGCCCATTCCCGGCATCGAGGCCTATGAAGGAAAATCCGTCTTTTACGCCGTGCGCCAGCGCGAAGCGTTCGCGGGACGAACCCTCGTCATCGCCGGCGGGGGCGACTCGGCGCTCGACTGGACGCTCAATCTCGAGCCCATTGCAAAGCGTATCACCCTCCTCCACCGCCGTAACGAATTTCGCGCCGCGCCCGAAAGCGTCGAGCGCATGCGCGCGCTTGTCGCGGCTGGTCGGGTAGATTTGAAGATCGCCGAAATCAGAGGCCTTGAAGGCGCGGACGGATTGATCGCGGGCGTCGCTTCCAGCGACGGCGTCATTCCCTGCGACCGGCTGCTCGCCTTCTACGGGCTCACCATGAAGCTCGGTCCCATCGCCGATTTCGGCTTGCGGCTCACCGAAGACCGGATCGGCGTCGACACCGAAAAATTCGAAACCTCCGTACCAGGTATTTTCTGCATCGGAGACATGGCGAGTTATCCGGGAAAGCTGAAGCTCATCCTTTCAGGCTTCCACGAAGCGGCGCTGATGAGCCACGGCGCGTTCCATTACGTGTTCCCCGACAGGAAGCTGAAATTCCAGCACACGACGAGCGCAAAGGAATTGCAGCGCACGGTCGTCGGCGCCGCGCCGTCGGAGTGAGACGGGGGGGGGAGACGCTGTCTTCCGTCACCCCGGGGCGCGCGTCTTCGCGCGAACCCGGGGTCCAACTCCTGAATTTTAAGCGCGCGAGCAGGCGCCATGCGGGAGATGGGCCCCGGATCGGC
>DNZB01000124.1:2450-3462 GCA_003506635.1 Parvularcula sp. | reverse complement strand
GCTGCGCCGTCCGGGGTGACGACCGAGCGCGCGGCAACCTTCCTCCCGCGCTTTCGAAGGGAAAGTCAGCGGCTCACCCCTCCGAGATCTGCCGCAACGCCGCCGACAATTTCTCGCACCGTTCGCTGAACGCGATGCGCCGTTCACGGTTCTCCTCCACGATTTCCGCCGGCGCGCGCTCGACGAACTGCGCGTTCGACATTTTCTTGTCGATGCCGACGATCTCCTTGACGCATTTTTCGATCTCTCTCGCGAGCCGGGCCTTCTCCGCCGCAATGTCGATGATCCCGGAGAGGGGAAGAGCGTAGACGCCGCCTTCATGGACGATCTGCACCGCGCCTTTCGGCGCTGACGGCGCGACGCTGATCGGTTCCAGCCGCGCAAGGCGCGCGATCAGGTCGCGGTTCCGGTCGATGCGCAGCGAAATCTCCGCGCCGGCGGCGACCGCAGCCATCGGAACCTTCGCCCCGGCAGGAACGTTCATTTCCTGGCGCGTTGAACGGATCGCGGTGATGAGGCCGATCAGCCAGTTGATCTCCGCCGCGGCCTTGTCGTTGCGCGGAAAAGCGGCCGCACTCGGCCAGTCAGAAACAATGAGCTGCGCGCCGCGCGCCGCCGTCTCCCGCCAGAGCTCCTCCGTAATAAACGGCATGAAGGGATGGAGCAGCTTGAACGCCTGCGACAGGACCCAGGCGGTCGTCTTGCGCGTTTCTTCCTTCGCCGCGACGTCCGGCCCCATCAGAATAGGCTTGGCGAGTTCAAGATGCCAGTCGCAGAAGACATTCCAGACGAATTTGTACATCGCCCCGGCGGCGTCGTTGAAGCGATAGCTTTCAAGCGCCGCCGTCGTCTCCGCCGCGGCGAGCCCGGCCTCGTGCACGATCCACTGATTGAGAGTCTCCTCGGCCGACGCCGGATCGAACGCCGGATCGAACCGGCATTCGTTCATTTCGCAAAAGCGCGCGGCGTTCCAGAGCTTCGTGCCGAAATTGCGATAGCCCTCGACGCGCGC
>DNZB01000124.1:0-2087 GCA_003506635.1 Parvularcula sp. | reverse complement strand
CCCTTCGACTTCGACATTTTCTGGCCCTTCTCGTCGAGAACGAGGGCGTGGATGTAGACGTCCTTGAACGGAACGCCCTTCATGAAATGCGCGCCCATCATCATCATTCGCGCGACCCAGAAGAAGATGATGTCGAACGCGGTGACGAGAACGCTCGTCGGGTAGCGCGCCGCGAGTTCAGGCGTCTGCGCCGGCCAGCCCAGGGTCGAGAACGGCCAGAGCGCCGAAGAAAACCAGGTGTCGAGCACGTCCTCGTCGCGAACGAGCAAGGGCCCTTCCCCCTCGCCGCTTCGCATCGCGTTGATGTCTTCAAGCGAATATCCCTCGGCGGTCAGCCGGACGATCGCGTCCCTTGTCGCCTCCTCCTCCGTCTCCGCTACAAAGACGCGCCCGTCTGGCCCGTACCACGCCGGGATCTGGTGCCCCCACCAGAGCTGGCGCGAGACGCACCAAGGCTCGATATTGCGCATCCACTGGAAATAGGTCTTCTCCCAGTTCTCGGGAACGAACCGCGTCTCGCCCTTCTCAACCGCCGCGATGGCGCGCTTGGCGAGATCCGGAGCGTCGACATACCACTGGTCGGTCAACATCGGCTCGATGACGACGCCGGAGCGGTCGCCGAAGGGCTGCATGATCTTCTTGTCTTCGACCTTGATGAGAAGGCCCCGCGCCTCGATATCGGCGACGACCTGGCGGCGCGCTTCATACCGGTCGAGCCCTCGATATTTCGGCGGCACATGATCGGCGTCGAGCATTCGCGCATGTTCGTCCATCAGCACGTAAAGCGGAATGCCGTTCCGCATTGCGACCTTGTAGTCGTTAAAATCATGCGCGCCGGTGATCTTGACGGCGCCGGAACCGAAATCAGGGTCCGGATAATCGTCCGTGATGATCGGAATATAGCGGTCAGCAAGCGGCAAGAGGCAGCGCTTGCCGACAATCGGCGCGTAGCGCGTGTCGGTCGGGTGCACGGCGACGGCGCCGTCGCCGAGCATTGTTTCGGGCCGCGTCGTCGCGATCGAGATATAGTCGCGCGTTTCCCATTCGGTCGGGTTCCCGTGTTCGTCATGAGCGATCGGGAACCGATAGGTCTCGCCGTTTTCAAGCGGATATTTGAAGTGCCAGAAATGGCCCGCGACCTCCGTGTTCTCGACCTCAAGATCGGAGATAGCGGTCAGGAGTTTCGGGTCCCAGTTGACGAGCCGCTTGTCGCGATAGATGAGCCCTTCGCGATGGAGCGCGACGAAGACCTTTTTCACCGCCTCCGAAAGCCCCTCATCCATGGTGAACCGCTCGCGGCTCCAGTCGCAGGAGGCGCCGAGGCGCTTCAGCTGTGAAATGATCGTCCCGCCGGATTCTGCTTTCCACTTCCAGACTTTTTCGAGGAACTTCGTGCGGCCGATCTCGGTGCGCTTGGGCTCCTGGCGCTCCAACATCTGGCGTTCGACGACCATCTGCGTCGCAATGCCTGCGTGATCGGTCCCCGGCTGCCACAAGACCGACCTTCCGCGCATCCGTTCGAACCGGCAGAGCACGTCCTGCAGCGTGTTGTTGAGCGCATGCCCCATATGGAGCGATCCCGTCACATTGGGCGGGGGAATGACGATCGTGAACGGCGCGCCGCCGCTGGAAGGCCGGAAGGCGCCGGATTTCTCCCAGGCCTCATAAAGGCGCGGCTCGGCGCGGGCGGGATCGAAGGACTTGTCGAGCATCAGTGAAAGTTCCGGAGCGTTTTCCGGGTTATAGCCCGCGTTTTGCGGCGCAATAAAGGGGCGGGGCCGGCGACGCCGGATTCGGCGCCAACAACAGGCAAGATGACGAATAAGTCAGCGACAATGCGCTTGCTTGGCGGCCCTCCCCCCCCGCTTTGCTCGTTCTTGCAGTGGGGAGACTGTGCTGATGCTTGACGAGCTATTCCGTCGCGAAGCGATTGAGCACCAGCGCCAGCGCCTTTATGGCGAAGTGCAACTCTCCTCGCCTCCCCCGACTTGGATGATGACGGCGCTCTTCGCGGCGATCGCGGTCGGCACGGGCGCACTGCTCGCGACGGGAACTTACACCCGCAAGGAAACCGTTCCCGGCTGGCT
>DNZB01000065.1:524-4758 GCA_003506635.1 Parvularcula sp. | reverse complement strand
CCCCCGCCGCCTCCGCCGCCGCCGCCGGCTGCCAACCGCACGCTCGATCTCCAGGGTTTTGCGCCCGCCGCCGGATTTTTGCGCGCTTCAGGCAGCGGCGCCGCCGGCGACGGTCGTTTCGGCCTGCCCGTAGCGGGCGGGCATGACGCCGATCTTGACGGCCACCGCGACTATGCGCGCGCCAACATGCTGGCGTCGCCGCTCGGCCGCGCGCGCGCCGGCGGCGTGCAGCTGATCTTCGGCGACGGCCGCATCGCCGGCAATGTCGATCTCGCCGTCCCGAACAATCGTGTCCTGAACATTGTCGGCGACGGCGCCCAGGAAGCGACCGGCGGCGAAATCTGGATGGCCGACGTGACCGGCGACGGGGCGGGCGACCTCATCATCGGCCGGCCGAATTTTCGCGCCGCAGCGCCTGATCGCATCGGCGCTGGCGCGCTGACGATCATTGTCGGCGGCCCCGCCTTGCGCACGCTGGCGACGAACGGCGCAACGCTTGACCTGCGCGCGCCGCCGCCGTCGGTGCGAATTGTCACGCTCGTGGGCGCAGCGACGCTTGACCGCCTCGGCTTCTGGATGCGCACCGGCGACATCACCGGCGACGGCGTTGACGACATCGCGGTCGGCGCCGATCAGGAAGACACCGGCGGCGCCGTGAACAGCGGCGCGGTTTATGTCATCCGCGGCGGCCCGCACCTTGACGCCAATCTGACGGTTGATCTCGCCGGCTTTGGCGCCACCGCGCTCGACGGCCGCATTTTTCGGGTGCTGCCCCCGCCGGGGAGCGCCGACTATCATTTCGGCGCGACGGTCGCGCTGGCTGATCTTGATGGAAACCGCCGGGCCGAACTGATCGCATCGGCCTCGCTGAACCGGGCGGGGGGCGTCCTTCTCGCGGAGGGCGCGCCTCCGGGCTCGGCCGTCGGCTCGGGCGGCAATCCCGGCGGATCCGTCTTCATCTTGTGGGATGACAACCTGCCCGCCGGCGCGCTGTGGCCGGCCAATCTAACCTTCACCATGGGCGCGCTGCCGATCAGCCAGACGCGCATCGACGGCGGATCCGTCGCTGGTCAGTACACGAATGACCGCTTCGGCGAGGAAATTCTCGGCGGTCTCGACTATAATGGCGACGCCGCGCCGGACGTATTCTTTGGCGACATCACCGGTCAGGCGACCGGCCGCGATGCGGCCGGCGTCGGGCACGTGTTCTTCACGGCCGCACGGCTCAAGAATCGCAGTTTCACGATGAGCGCGCCTCCGGTCGATATCGCGCTGACGACGATCTTTGGGCCCTCCGCCGGCGCAATCTTCAGCGACACCGCGGCGCATGGCGATTTTGACAATGACGGGATCGACGATCTTGCGGTCAGCTCGCCGACCGCAAGCCCGTTCGGGCGCGTCAGCGCCGGCATCATGCACGTCATCTGGGGGCGGAGCGGAAACTGGCCGGCGGTCGTCGATCTTCTCGACGCGCGAAAACCGTCGCCGGCGCTGCTGCGGATCACCGACATATTCGGCGCAAGGGGCGACGTTTCAGCGAGCGACCGCGGCGACACCTTGATGTACAGCGCCGCATCGGCGGACATGGACCGGGACGGCCGCGACGATCTCATCGTCAACGAGATGCGCGGCAACGGCGTCAGCCCCGCAGCGACCGATGTCGGAAACCTGCTTGTCATCGGCGGGGCGGCGATCCCCAAGCAATAGGGCCGCCCGCTCTTGCGGAAAGGAAGCCATGACCGCTCAACGCCGAACGCCGTCGCAAACAGTCCTTACACTGACGGCCGTAATCGCGCTCGCTGCCTGCGCCTCCGCGCCGTCGCTCGAAGCGGCGCCGAAAAGCGGGTTCATCGCCGCGCCGGGCGGTCCGGTCTGGTACGAAGTCATGGGCGACCAGGATGCGGGCGGCGCGCCGCTCGTCGTCCTGCATGGCGGGCCGGGCGGCACTTCCTGCTGGGCGCAGGTGCTGGCGCCGCTCGGCGATGAACGCCCGGTCGTGCGTTATGACCAGCTGGGCGGCGGCCGCTCAGGCCGGCCCGACGACACGGCGCTGTGGAACGCCGACCGCTTCGTCGACGAACTCGACGCCGTCAGGCGAGGCCTTGGCATGTCGAAAATGCATCTTCTGGGGCACAGCTGGGGCGCGACGCTTGCGGCCTACTATGTTCTCGAAAAGGGGGATGAAGGCATCGTGTCCCTGACGCTGTCCTCGCCGCTGATCTCAACGCCGCGCTGGATCGCCGACGCCAATCTCTTGCGCGCGCAATTGCCGGCCGAAGTCCAGCGCGCGCTGGACGACAACGAGCGGGCGGGCACGACCGACAGCGAAGCGTACAAGGCGGCGACCGCGGAGTTTTATTCGCGCCATGTCAGCCGCGGCGAGGCGGTCGAAAAACACGAATGCCCCGACGCGCCGGGCAATTCCCTCATCTACAACCAGATGTGGGGGCCGACGGAATTTTACGCCACCGGCTCCTTGCGCGATTTCGACCTCTCTGCGCGGCTTGGCGAAATCGGCGCGCCGACGCTTTTCATCACCGGCGAATTCGACGAGGCGCGCCCCGAAACGGTCAAGGATTTCGCCAGGGCCGTGCCGGGCGCGCGCTTCATCGTCATCCCCGGCGTCGGTCACGCCTCGTCGAGCCGCGCACCGGACCTTTATCGCCGGACGGTCCGCGATTTCATTCGCGCGGCGGAAAATCGGGCGCGGCCGGACGCGGAAACCGGGCGCTGATGACCGCGCGCCGGCTCTTTCTTCGCCTGGGCGCCGCGGCGCTGCTCCTCGGCGCCGCCGCCGCCGAACCCCTGACGGCCGATCTGCTGCCGCCCGCCCTCCTCGAGGGTTGCGAGGCGCAAGCCGCGCCGCTTGCGCGCGCCGCGCCGCCGATCGCGGCGGCGGCGCGCGCCCTCGACAATCTCGGCGTCTTTGCTGCGGACGAGTTCGAGGGCGTGCGCATCGGCTTTTGCGCGCTTCAGGCGGCAGGCGGGCCGGTCGCGACGGCGTCCTGCGCCGGCGGCGTCATTCTCCTTGATGAAAAATATGCGCGGCCCGATCAGGCGCTGACGCTGCGCGCGACGCTCGCCCATGAGATGGCGCATCATTTCCAGCATCGCAACAAGCGCAAGGCCTTCGGCGAGGGCTATTGCGGAAGCGCGCGCTACGGCGCCGAAAAACCCGCGCTCGAAGCGGCGGCGGACGCCTTCGGCGAGGCGGTCGCAGAATTGTTCGTACTCGGACGACCGGTTGAAATCGTCAACGCCTGCACGGCCCCCGTCCTCGTCTATGTGGAAGCGGCGGACCCCGTCGCGGTGCGCGGGACGGCGCCCGCGTTCTTGAAGGTCGCGGCGGGCGCGGCGGCGACGGCGCCCGAAGGCGCTTTATCCGGCGCAATCCGCTACTACGCGCGCACGGCGCCCGGCGCGGCCCCCGCTTTCGTCTGGCGTGAAAAGACGGGTCCGCATGCGCGGTTCGTCGAAGGGCGTTCCATCCGGCTGAAAGAGGCGCGCCTTAAAGCGCCGGGACGGGAGACGGGTGCGTTCCGGTTGAGGCTAAGGTGCCCGTGAGCGGCGCTCGCTTTTATATTATGTTTTTGCCTAACTAAATGCTTTTTCGACCGCTGTCCAGGTTCAGCCCGCCGTCACCCCGGAGCGTAGCGAAGCGAAGCATCCGGGGTTGATCTCCCGCAACTCGCCATCGTGCCCGCCGGTAATTCAGGCGATGGACCCCTGGTTCGCGCGAAGACGCGCGCCCCGGGGTGACCGGCTTGCGCAGGGTCGCGAAGAGCATTCCGCCTTACGTATTCATCGAATCGAAGAAGTCCTGGTTGGTCTTCACCTGCCGCAATTTGTCGAGCAGGAAGTCGATCGCGTCGGACGTTCCCATGGGCGAGAGAATGCGGCGCAGGACATAGACCTTTTGCAGCTCGTTCTTCGGGACGAGCAGGTCTTCTTTCCGGGTGCCGGATTTGGCGATGTCGATCGCGGGATAGGTGCGCTTGTCGGCCACTTTCCGGTCAAGGACGAGTTCGGAATTGCCGGTGCCTTTGAATTCTTCGAAGATGACCTCGTCCATCTTCGAACCCGTATCGATGAGCGCGGTCGCGATGATGGTCAGCGACCCGCCTTCCTCGATATTGCGCGCCGCGCCGAAAAAGCGCTTCGGGCGTTGCAGCGCGTTGGCGTCGACGCCGCCGGTCAGCACCTTGCCGGATGACGGAACCACCGTGTTGTAAGC
>DNZB01000065.1:0-231 GCA_003506635.1 Parvularcula sp. | reverse complement strand
CGAGCAGGATGACGACGTCGCGCCCGTGCTCGACGAGGCGCTTGGCTTTCTCGATCACCATTTCAGCGACGGCGACGTGGCGCGAGGCGGGTTCGTCGAAGGTCGAGGAAACGACCTCGCCTTTGACCGAGCGCTGCATGTCGGTCACTTCCTCGGGGCGTTCATCGATAAGAAGAACGATCAGGAAGCATTCGGGGTGATTGACCTCGATCGAATGCGCGATGTTCTGCA
>DNZB01000067.1:5119-11113 GCA_003506635.1 Parvularcula sp. | reverse complement strand
CGCACAATCGCCCTCCAAAACGAAAAACTCAACGCGCTGCTCGCCGACGTTCAGCTCGACAATGCGCGGAAAGTCGCGGCGATGAACCTGCTGGTTCATTTCGTGAAGACGCCGATTCACCAGATCACCGGATTCACCGACGTCATCCGCCGGCAGATCGAGACGCCGGGCTGCGAGGGGCGGCGCGCCGAGACGCTGGAAAGCGCCGCTTTCATCCAGTCCGCTTCCCGCGACCTTTCGCGCAACGTGTCGCGCCTGCTCAGCTATTACCGGCTGGACGAGAAAGCTGCGGCGGCGCCTGACCTTGTCGAGCTTGACGCGCTCATCCTTGATCACGTCGACCGGCTACAAGAACCGCCGTCGATGAAACTTGACAAGGTCGCGATCGTCAACCGACGTGAGATCGTCAGCGACGCGATCCGGGCCATGATCGATCGTTACGAGGACGGACAGGAATCGTCCGCGCTCGCCGAAATCCGCGTTGAGCGGGCCGAAGGGGCCGCTTCGGTCGTGTTCGTCGATCGCGGGCCCCCGCTCAGCGACGAGGAATTCGCGCGGCAGATCAAGCCGCTAGACAAGCTTGACCATTATCTGACCGCCAACGGCTCGTCGATGCTGCTTGGCCTCAGGACCGTGGCGCGCGCCGCCGAAATCTGCGGCGGCGCGATGACCCATCACTTCGAAGACGGCCGCAATTTCTACGTCGTCGAATTCCGCGACCTCGCCGCGACGCCCGAGGCGTCCGGGGCGGACGCCGCCTAGACATCGAATGCGCCGCATGCTCGACCCGCGGCGGTCGCCGGTTCAAAAAAGGGGGATCGCCCCCGAGGGAAGAAAAGGTTGCATTAAATGAGTTCTGCAATCATGGCGTCTGGTGAGAGGTTCAACTTGAATAAGGATTGGCCGATGCGGCGATCTTTCGTGCGGCGTTCGCTGTTCGCCGCGAGCGCGCTGGCAGCCGCGCCCGGCGGCGCTTTGGCGTCCGGGTTCGCGGTTGAACATCAAAACGCCGCGGCGCAAGGCGCGGCCTATGCCGGCGCACAAGCGAAAGGCGCTGACGCCGGGTTCGCCGCGTTCAATCCGGCGGCGCTGGCGGGCCTTGACCGCGCTGAATTCTCAGCCAACGCGACCGTGCTCTTCGGCAAGACGGGCTATGAGAACGCCAGCGCGACCTTGCTCGGCGCCTTCCCGGCGTCCGGCCTTTCGGCGGATGACGGCGTTTTGCCGGTCGCATTCGTGCCGGCGTCGGCGATCGCCTTCCCGGTTTCAGACCGCCTGACGCTTGGCCTTACGATCACCTCTCCCTTCGGCCTTAGAAGCGAATATGACGTCGCTTCCGCCGCGCGCTATTACGCGCAGGACGCCGACCTTCTCACCATCGCTGTCGCGCCGACCGCGGCCTATGAGGTCACCGACCGGATCGCGATCGGGGCGAGCCTTAGAATTCAGTATGCTGACTTGACCGTGTCGCAGGTCGTCGACGCCGGCGGCGTGGCGTTCCTCAACACGATTCCGGGCTTTGCGCCGGGGTCGAGCGATCTCTTCGCGGAGTTCAAGGCCGATGACGTCGCGATCGGCTTTCTCGCGGGCGCGCAGGTTGAGCCCGTCGACGGGTTCCGCCTCGGCTTCAGCTACGCCTCGAAGATCGAGCATGATTTCAACGGCGAGGCGACGTTCGACATTGCGGGAAGCCCCGCCGCCGCCGTTCTTAACGGCGCTGTCGGACTTTTCGCTGACACTGATTTCACCTCGACATTGCGCCTTCCCGCCTCCTATTCGCTGGGCGCGTCGGCGGACGTATCGGAGCGCGTTACGCTGCTTGCGTCGGTCGCGCTGACGAATTGGTCGGTTTTTGACCAGTTCGTGCTCGACTTCGCCAATCCGGCGCAGCCCCCCGAAATCATCACCGCGAACTGGGATGACAGCTGGTCCTTCGGGATCGGCGCTGAATATCAGGCGAGTGACGCGACCGCGCTGCGCGCCGGCTTCGCCTATGACGAAACGCCGGTGACGGACCAATTCGCGGGGCCGCGCATTCCCGACACCGACCGCCGCTGGCTCAACGCCGGCGTCTCTCATGCGTTCAGCGACCGGCTGACCGTCGATCTCGCCGCCGGCCTCAACGTCGCGCCGAAGACGCGTGAAATCCGGCTCGATGGGACCGCGCCGGGAGACTTCCTGCGCGGCGCGCTGACCGCTGACGTCAATGTCGACACCTACACGGTGTCGCTGCGCTCGCGCTTCAAATTCTAGAGCGCGTTCCGAAAAGTGCGAAGCGGTTTTCGGACAAGACGCGCGGCCGAACAAAAGGCGAGACCGCGTTTCCCGACTCGCATATCGGGAAACGCGCTCTAGGTCTCACCACGGTTCACCGGACCGTTTGAGATAGACGCTCGCCCCGTCCCGATCGACGCAGACAAGATCGATCGAGGGATCGGTATAGGTGACGCGGTCCGCCGTCGTCCGCGTCCCGATTTCAAGATAGACGGCGTCCGCGCCCGAACGATTGACGAGATGGTGCCCGACGGCTGCGCCCGCCGGAAACGCCGCCGCCTCGCCTGCCTTCAGCGGCGTTTCGCCGTCATCCTCGATCAGCGTCGCTTCGCCCTCGACCATGAAGACGAACTCGTCTTCAGTCTGGTGCCAATGGCGCAGCGCCGAAGCCGCGCCCGGTTTGAGGCGCGTCAGGTTGACGCCATATTGCGTGATCCCGCCGGCGTCGCCGAGGCGCTGCCTGGAGCGCCCGTTGACGACATGCCGGTATGGCGCCGGGTAGCCGGTGAGCGCGACGACGGGAATGGCGGCGATATCGATCTTGGGCATTCCGGGCCTCCCTTTCCGGCGAAAGGACGCCCGCGCCGGGGCCCCGTCAAGCCGCCTTTTTCTGATCCGCGCGTTAGTCTAACCAATCCATATGACGACGATCGACCCTGTTGAGCTTGCGCGCGCGATGATACGGCGCCCGTCCGTGACGCCGCGCGACGAGGGCGCGCTCGACGTTCTCGAAGCCGCGCTGACGCGGATCGGGTTCGTCTGTACAAGGATGGTGTTCGCGGAAGAGGGCGCCGACGCGGTCGACAATCTCTATGCCCGCTGGGGTCGCGGGGGGCCGGTCTTCGCTTATGCCGGGCACACGGATGTGGTGCCGCCGGGCCCCCTTCCCGACTGGTCGCGCCCGCCCTTCGAGGCGATTGTCGAGGACGGCGTTCTCTGGGGCCGCGGCGCCGCTGACATGAAGGGCGGCATCGCCGCTTTCGTCGCGGCAGCCGAACGCGCGATCAGGTCCGGCGTCGATGGATCGATCGTCCTTATCATCACCGGCGACGAAGAAGGCCCGGCGATCAACGGCACGCGGCGCATGCTCGACTGGATGGCCAGCGCAGGCGAGCGCATTGACCATTGCCTTGTCGGCGAGCCGTCATCGAACGAGCGTCTTGGCGACATGATCAAGGTCGGCCGGCGCGGCAGCATGAATTGCGTCTTGAGCGTCGCCGGCCGGCAAGGGCACGTCGCTTATCCGCAGCGCGCGCAAAATCCCATTCCGCCGCTGTTGAAAATGCTGCTTGCCCTGTCGGAACCCCCGCTCGACGACGGCTATGAGCGATTTCAGCCGTCGAGCTTGCAGGCGACGGACGTCCATGCCGGCAATACGGCCCATAACGTCATTCCCGCGCGCGCGTCGGCGCGGTTCAACATTCGTTTCAATCCCAACTGGACCGCCGCGAGCCTTGAAGCGGAGCTGCATCGCCGCATCACCGCCGCCGCGCCCGGCGCGGCATATGAATTGACCGCGATCTGTTCGGGCGAGGCCTTTTTGACCACCGACGCGGCGTTCCTGTCGCTGATCGAAACCGCCGTGCGCGACCGGACAGGCCTGACGCCGGAACGCTCGACGACGGGCGGCACGTCCGATGCGCGCTTCATCAAGAACATTGCGCCGGTCTGCGAATTCGGCCTTGTCGGCCAGTCGATCCACAAGATCGACGAACATGCGAGCCTCGCCGACATCAAGGCGCTCGCCGGGATTTATGCGCTCATCCTCGAGCGGTATTTCGCAGCGTTCGGCGCGCCGCGCCCGTGACCGTTCTTCGGGACGCTTTGACCGCGCAGAAAGATCGCCTTCGCCGGGGGACGCCGAAGCATATCCGGGGCGGGAGCGTCGGTCAGGCGTATTCCGCACCGATGAAATAGAGCCCTTCAGGCGGCGCGACTTGCGCGCATCTTGTCCGGTCCGCCGCGCGGAACGCGGCTTCGAAATCAGCGACGCTCCACCGCCCCATTCCGACCTCAGCGAGCGCGCCCGCCATCGAGCGGACCTGATGGTGCAGGAACGAGCGCGCCGCGGTTTCGATGAAAACGTCGTCGCCGCGCCGGTCGACCGCGATCGAATTCAGCGTCTTGACAGGCGTCGCCGCCTGACAGGTCGAAGCGCGGAAGGTTGTGAAATCATGCCGGCCGACGAGGACCTGCGCCGCCCGGTTCATCGCGTCGGCGTCGATCGGCGGGGCGAGGCGCCAGGCGCGTCCGGCTTCGAGCGTCAAGGGCGCGCGGCGATTGACAATGCGATAGCGATAGCGCCGCGCGGTCGCGGAAAAACGCGTGTGAAAATCCGCTGCGACTTCCTCCGCTTCAAGGACCGCGACAGGATCGGGCTTCAAGTGGAAATTCAAGGCGTCGCGAATGACGCCGGGATCGCGCGGGCGCTCAAGATCAAAATGCGCCGGCATCGCCAGCGCATGGACCCCGGCGTCCGTGCGACCCGCCGAAAACACCGTGACGGTTTCACCGGAGAATTTGACCACCGCGTCTTCAAGCGCCTGCTGCACGGCGCGCCCGTTCGCTTGCGCCTGCCAGCCGACGAAGGGCCCGCCGTCGAATTCGAGAATGACCTTGTAGCGCGGCATCGCTAAAGCCGCGCGCCGGCGCGCAAGGCAAATCCGCGCAGCGCCGCTTCCGCCGGCAGCGGCGATTTCCCAGGGCGTTGCAGCGTCAGCAATTCGACCGCGCCGTCGTCGCATGCGATGATCAGGCGGTCATCGGCGCGCAGCACGGTTCCGGGCGCGCCGCGCCCGTCCGCTACACGCGAGGCCAGCGCCTTCACGCGCTCGGGCCCCTTGCCGCCGTCCGCTTCGAACCAGGCGCCCGGAAAGGGCGACAGCCCGCGAATACGGCGATCGACGACGCGCGCCGGCGCCGACCAGTCGATTCGCGCTTCGGCGGGCGTGATCTTTTCCGCATAGATCGCGCCTTCTGACGCCTGCGGCGCAAGACGCACATCGCCCTTCTCAAGCGCCGCGACAAATTCCTTGAGCAGACCCGCGCCCGCCTCGGCCATGCGGTCGTGCAGCGTTCCTGCCGTATCGTCAGGCCGGACCTCGACCTTGCGCGTCATCGCGACGGGCCCGGTGTCGAGGCCCGCGTCCATCTTCATGATCTCGACGCCGGTTTGCGTGTCGCCTGCCATGATCGCGCGCTGAATGGGCGCAGCGCCCCGCCAGCGCGGCAGCAGCGAGCCATGGATGTTGAAACAGCCAAGGCGCGGCGTATCAAGCACCGCTTGCGGCAAGATCACGCCATAAGCGACGACGATCGCGGCGTCGGCGTCAAGGCTTGCAAATTCGGCGCGCACTGCATCCTTTTTGAAGCCTTTCGGCGTCAGCACGCGCAGGCCGTGGCGCAAGGCGAGCGCATGAACGGGGGAGGGCGTTTCCTTCCTGCCGCGCCCGGCGGGCTGCGGCGGGCGCGTGTAAACGGCGGCGATGTCGGCGCGCGCTTCAATCAGCGCCTCAAGCGCCCGCGCCGCAAAGGCCGGAGTTCCCATAAAGACGAATCGCAACGGCGGAATTCTCCAAAAGAGGCGTGCCCTTCGCGCCGCAGCGTATGGTTAAAATGCGATCACGCCGGCTGCGCGAGTCGCTGATCTTTTTTCAGCTTCCGGATGATCCGGTCCCGCTTCAACCGCGACAGATGGTCGATGAAAAGGACGCCGTTCAG
>DNZB01000067.1:0-4846 GCA_003506635.1 Parvularcula sp. | reverse complement strand
TCCATCTCGTGCTGGATGCAGGTCGCGAGCATCCCTTCCGCGTCGATGGTCTGCTCCGCGCCCGTGTAGTCTAGGAAGCGGATACGGCAGCGGACGGGCCGTTCGACATCGTCGTAAAAATCCGGCACCGACAGGCAGCCTTCCTGATAAAGGCTTGTTTCTTCGGATGGATCGAGGATTTCCGGGTTGACGAAGTACATCGGCGCCTTCGCCTCGCCCTCCCTGGCGAGGTCCATCACGATGATGCGCTTGGCGACGTTCACCTGGATCGCGGCGAGGCCGATGCCGTCCGCGGCGTACATCGTCTCCAGCATGTCATCCATGAGAGCGCGCGCCGCGTCATCGACGGCGGCGACAGCTGCGGACACCTGCCGCAGGCGCGGGTCGGGGGCGGTCAATATCTCGCGAATGGCCATTTGGCGCTCAGTTATGGCCGCCATCCGGCCCCGTCAAGGCGGGCGCGAGGGGTGCTTCAACGCTCGCCATCGCCGCGCAGGTCCGCTAACGTAACTGGCGGGTGCAGTTGAGTTTTTGGGGAACGATCATGCAGGCCGATCCGGCGCCGCCGCCACCAGAACCCGCGACGGATGCGAGCGCCAGCGCATCAGCGCCGCTGATCGACTTGCCGGCCGAGATGGCCTGGCCGTTCGTTCTCGCAATCCTCCTCATCATGGTGGTCGCATTCGTGTTCCTGCTGCGCGCGCGCACGGCGCGCCGGCCGAAATTGCGCGCCGCGGAAACCGAATTTTTCAAGCCCGCCGGAGAAGGGGCGGAAATCACCTTCGACGACGCCGGCGCGGCAGCGACCGCAGACGCACGGTCTTCGTCGAAGAAGAGCCAGGGCGCTTTCGCCGGGCTTTTTGCGCAACGCGAAAAGAAGCCGGCGATTGATCCCGGCGCGGCGTCGTTGATCGATGAAGATGCGCCGCCAGACGAAGACGGCTTCGCCACCGTGAAGATCGAGCGCGCCGCCGCCGAGCAGGACGCCGCTGATGCGATCAATGCGCGGCTTGCCGACGAAGAGGCCGAGCGCGAGGCGCAGATGCGCGCCGCCGAGACCGAGCAGCGCTTGCGCGAGGCGGAGATGCATCAGCGCGCCGCCGCCGAGCAGGAACGCCGCGCGCACGAGGCGCGACTCGTGGAAGAGGAAGACCGCCGCCGCCGCGACGCCGAATTCTGGCAGGCGCAGCGCGCCGAGGACGAAGCGCGCCGCGCCGCCGAACTGGTTCCGGCGCGCTTCGCCGCCGAACCCCAGCCGCGATTCGCGGCGGAAGATTATTCGCGCACGCTGTCCGAAGTCGAAGAAGCGATGTCAGTGCAGCGCGAGGCGATTCAGGCGGAGACGCGCGCGCTTCTCGATGCGTTCGGCCAACGCCTCTCCGCGCGGCTCGACATGATCGCCGACGCGGTCGATCGCGCGCCCGCCTCCGCCGGCGCCGCCCCGTCGGCGGCGCTCGCCGGTATCGCGCGCGATATGGCGATCGTTCGCGACCGCCTTGACCGCGCGGCGGCGGTCGACCCCGCCGCGCTCCAGCAGGAACTCGCGCTGCTCCGCCAGGCGATCACCGGCCAGCGCGACACCGCCGCGCCCGCCGTGCAGCTCGCCGACGTCATCCGCAATGCGCTGCCGCCGGACGCCTATCAGATGCCGGCGAGCCTTTCGAACAGCCGCCGCGCCGACTGCCTCATCAAGCTGCCGCGCCCGTCGGGCCCGATCGCCATCGACGCGCGCTTCCCTGTCGAAGCGTTCAATATCTTGCGCACCGCCAGCGCGGCGCGCGCGGCCGAGGCCGAGAACGAGTTTCGCCGCGTCGCCATCCGCCACGTCGTCGACGTCGCCGAACGGATGATCTCGCCAGGCGAAACGGCCGACAGCGCGATTCTCTTCCTGCCGTCCGAAGCGATGTATACGGAGCTTCAGCAGCGCTTTCCCGACGTCGTTCAGGACGCCTGGCGCGCGCGCGTCTGGATCGTTGCGCCGACGACCCTGCTTGCGACCTTGCACACCATCCAGGCGGCGATCGCCGCCGTCGAGCCGCGCGCCGGCGGCGCGTTCCTGAAAAGCGAAGACCCGCGCGCCGCCGGGGAGATGACGGACCTCAAACGGCGCATCGCCGCGCTGGAGGATGCGCTGGCGCGCACGCAAGCCGCCCCGGCGCCCGCGCCGCTATACAGTCCCACACCGGCCCCGCGCGCGCCCGCGCCGCCGCCCGCCCGCTCCGCCTTTCAGATGTCGGTGGTCGGACGCGGCGTTCTGGCGCCGGCGCCGCACGTCAACGCCGGCGACGTGCAGGGGGATTTGCGCCCGGAACCTGCGAATGCGTCGGCGAGCGGCGCCGATGCGCCGCCGGCGCGGCCGCTATTTCCCTTGCGTTGAGGCCTGGCGGCCGAACACGAACGCCGCGCTCATCGCATAATTGAGAACGAAGCTGACGCCGACGGCGAGCGCTTTGGCCTCAAAAAGGCCGATCGCGGGCCCTAGCGCGATGAGGAACGTCGTCGAAACGCCAAGCGCGGCGCAATGCGCGGCGAAGAACCGGGCGTAGGCCCGCAGCGACAGCGGCGCGCCCTTGCCGTTCTCGCGGAAGGTGAAGCTGGCGTTGGCGAGATAGCTCTGGCCGTTCGCGCATAGAAATCCGAAAGCGTTCGCAACGACCGGCGTGACGCCCGCGGCGATCATCAGGCCGAAGACCGTGAATTCCGTCGCGACATTGAAGACGCCGACCGCGCCGAATTTCGCAAGCCCCTGACCGTGCCGGGCGAGATCCTTGCGCGAGAGGCCGGCGACTTCGATCAGATCAGCCATGGACAGCCCTGACGCTGCGCGCCGCCTCGCCCTCGAACACGGGCGCTGCGGCCGACGAGGACGGCAGGACATCGGTCGCGAAATAAAGGGGCCGCGCTTTCGTCTCGTTGAAAATGCGCCCGAGATATTCGCCGATGACGCCCAAAACCATCAATTGCGCGCCGCCGAGGAACAGCATCGCCGTGACAAGGGTCGGAAAGCCCGCGACCGGATCGCCGAGGAACAGCGTCTTGGCGATGAAGAACGCGCCGAACACAAAGGCGACGAGCGCCGTTGCAAAGCCGAGATAGGTCGATATGCGCAATGGCGCGATCGTCGAGGACGTAATCCCCTCGATCGAAAGATTGATGAGCCGCCAGTAATTCCATTTGGTGCGGCCGGCGCTGCGCGGCGCGCGGTCGTAAAGGACGGCCTTCGACGGAAAGCCGACCCAGGCGAAAATGCCCTTCATGAACCGATGCCGCTCGCGCAAGGCGCAGACAGCGTCGACCGCCTTGCGGCTCATCAGCCGGAAGTCGCCGACATTTTCAGGAAGTTCGACCGACCCCATGCGCTTCATCAGGCGATAAAAGAGCGCGGCGGTGAGACGCTTCACAGGCCCGTCGCCGCGACGCTTGCGCCGGCGCGCATAAACGACCTCATAGCCTTCGCGCCAGCCTTCGATCATCTCTGCGATGAGATCGGGCGGGTCTTGAAGGTCGGCGTCCATGACGACCACGGCGTCGCCCTTCGCGTGGTCGAGCCCTGCGGTCGTCGCGATCTCCTTGCCGAAATTGCGGGAGAGATCGACGATCGTCACATTGCCGCGCGCCGCGCGGATCGATTTCATCCGCGCCAGCGTCGCATCGCGGCTGCCGTCATTGACGAAGACGATTTCAAAGGGCTGCGCGAGCGCGCGCATTACGCCTTCGACTTCGGCGGCGAAGCCGCCAAGGGTTTCTTCTTCGTTAAAGGCCGGGCAAACGACGGAGATCAGCGCCGGGCGCCGTTCCGCGCGCGCGCAAAGGGCCGCATTCGCCGCCGTTTCAGCCATTTTTCCGCCAGGTCCCGCCGTCGTCGCCCGATAGATAACGCTTCGTTTATTGCGTGATCGTAAACGAGGGTGATGAACGCCGTCTTGACCCTGATCGAGCGCCGCTATCCGCTCTTTTACGACCTCGGAACGAAGCGGCTCCGCCTCGTCCTCGCTTTTTTCGCCGCGCTCTATCTGGGGGTCGCGGGCGTGATGTGGGCCGAATTGATCGTCACCTCGCAAGACTTGTTCACGCGGGCCGGGCCGATCATCGGCGGGGATTTCATCGTCTTTCAGCACGCCGCAGAACGCGCGGGCGATCCTGATATGGCGGCGCTTTATGAGATGAAGTCCCTGAAAGCTGAACTTGAGGCGCGATATCCCGGCCATGGCGAGATGAATTTCGGCTGGATGTATCCGCCGACGATGTTCCTCCTTGTCGCGCCGTTCGGCGATGCGCCCTATCTCGCGGCTTATGGCGCCTGGATCGGGGCGTTCGGCGCGATTTTGCTGATCGTCCTTTATCGTCTGTGGGCGGATCGCTTTGCGATGTTTTTCGCGGTCTCCGCGCCGCCGTTCTTTCAGGCCGTCATCACCGGACAGAACGGCCTTCTGACCGCCGCGCTTCTCGCGCTCGCCGGCGGCTTTGCGGAAAAGCGCCCGGTTGTCGCGGGCGTCGCTGCGGGTTTGTTGACCGTCAAGCCGCAGCTGGGCGTTCTCGTCCCCTTCGCCTTCGCGGCCGCCGGGTGCTGGCGCGCGATTTTCTGGGCCGGGGCGACCGCGCTCGCCCTTGCGGCGCTGAGCGTCGCGGCGTTCGGGCCGGACAACTGGCGGGCCTTCATCGACGGCCTTCTTGCGCATGGCGGGCGGATGACGAACTCCGGCTTCCCGTTTGAAAAACTGGTGACGCCGTACAGTTTCGCCGCGATGCTCGGCGCGCCCGCATGGGTCGCCGGCGGCGTGCAGGCGGCGGCGACGCTGATGCTCGCCGCCTATGTCGCATTCATCTGGCGGCGGACGAAGGACGC
>DNZB01000015.1:6720-7603 GCA_003506635.1 Parvularcula sp. | reverse complement strand
TCGCGCAGTTCCGCCAGCGGATGACCAAAGATCGCGTCGGGGATCGGCGGCTGAATGTCGGTCGATTGCGCCTGCACCGACTTGTTGCAAACGGATGGAAACTCGCCGAGTTCATCGGTCATTCCGCCGCGCTGGCCGCCCATGCCGAGACCGCAAGCCTTGCAGGCGTTTTTCGCGGCGAGCGCCTTTGCCGCGTTCAACAGACCGATGCGCTGCGCGGTGGCGAGCGTGTAAAGGACTTTCTTCATGCCGCCGCCGACGGCGGGCGCCGGCGTCATCGAGGGATCGCGCATGCGCGCTTTTTAGCCGACGGCGCTCAGCGGGTCGATTCCTAACCTGCGCCGAAGCTCTTGACGAGCGATCCCGCGACGAGGCGCCAGCCGTCGACCAGCACGAAGAAGATCAGCTTGAACGGCAGCGATATCACGATCGGCGGCAGCATCAGCATGCCCATCGCCATCAGGATGGACGAAATCACCATGTCGATGATGAGGAACGGAATGAAGATCATGAAGCCGATTTCAAACGCGCGGCGAAGCTCTGAAATCATGAAGGCCGGCGTCACGATGTGAAGGGGCGCGGCCTCCGGGGTTTCGGGCGCGACCTTCGCGAGGTCGAAGAAGAGCGCGAGGTCCTTTTCGCGGGTTTGCGTCAGCATGAATTCCTTGACCGGCGCGATCGCGGCGGGAAGCGCCGCCTCCATCGGCATTTCGTCCTTCATCATCGGCTGGACGCCGGCGCGCCACGCCGCCTCGAAGGTCGGCGCCATGACGAAGGCGGTGAGAAAGAGGGCGAGCGAGATGATGACGGGGTTGGGCGGCGAGGCCTGAACGCCGATTGCGGTCCTGAGAAGCGACAGGACGACGACGATGCGGATGAACGA
>DNZB01000015.1:0-6392 GCA_003506635.1 Parvularcula sp. | reverse complement strand
GAGCCGCGCGGAAAATCCGCCGCCTTGCCCAAGGTCGATGGTGACGCTCTGCGCCAGCGCCGCGGAAGGCGCCAGAACCATCAGAAGGCTGACGATCGCGGCGAACCGCGCAAGGCGCCTCATAGCCCGCCGACCGCGCGCAGTCTGACGGCGCCATCGGGCCCGTGCGCGGCGAAGCGATCGATAAAGGCGCCGGCCGGGGACGGAGAGGACGCCGCCACAATGGCGGGCGGAATATCCCGGTCGATGACAGTGACGCCGGCGCCGTCGAGCACGATCAGGTGCTCGCGCCCGTCGCATTTCAATATCGCCGCGCGGCGGCGCTGATCGAAGGCGAGCGTCTCCACAAGCTGGAGCCTGCGCGCGCGCTGGAAGCCGTTGACGCCGGCAAGCCCCATCCGCTTGGCCGCGAGAGCGGCGAGGCCGATCATGCCGATGACGGCGATCAGCGAAAAGAGCAGGCGGGCGATTTCAAGAAGCGTCATGGCGGCCGTTTGCGAAAGACTGGAACCCGGCAAAAAATACCGGCCGCGCGCTTAAGAAGGAGTTAAGGTTAACGCCCCTCCCGATACAGCGCGCCAAGGCCGTCGAGATCGATCGCCGCGCCGCCGAAACTTCCTGTAAAGAAATCGAGATAGCGCGCGATCATGTCGAGATGCGCGTCGACGGACGCCTTGTCCGGCGCATATGCGTTCGCGGCGGGCGTCAGCGTCGTTGAGTGCAGGCTGAAGGTGAGGACCGGCGTTCCTTCACGCGCGAGGTGGTGCGTGAGCGCGGTCAGCTCCTCAAAGCGCGCCCCTTCGCAGCTGAGGCGGAAAGGCGCCGTCAACGCGCGCGGCAGGCGCCGCGGGGGCCGCATGGGGCCAATCCCCGCTTCTCCCCGCTGCGGCAGGAACGTCCGTCCGCCGCGAAGAGCGCGCGCGCCGCAGACGGGCGTCACGAATACGGTCCCGGCGTCCGTATCGACCGTGAACGGATCATTTGCGGTCGACGAAAAATCAGGGCCGCCGCGCGCCGAGAAGTCGAAGGACGGACAAGGACTGAAGTCGAAGCGGACCCCGGCGCGCGCAAGGTCTTCATAGCATTCCGGCGCGACGCCGTACCGCCCTGCGCGGTGCGCGATCGCGCGACGGCCGAACGCCGCCGCGAACGCCGCGGCGAGCGCATTCAGTTTTTCGGCGTGAACGGCGCGCGGGAGATTCATCTGCCAGGAATAAAATTCGCTCGCGTGGCCGCTGCGCGGCGGCGTCGCCCATTGATGAAGATGAAGGCCGAGATCGGCGCGCCCCTGTTCGGCCTCGCCGCGAAACCAGGCAGCGAACGCGGCGTCGCGGAGGAGCGGCCAGGTGATGAAATGGAGCGGTTTGACGCCGTGCGCGGAACAGACCGCCGTCAGCCGCGAAAGCCCCTCAGGGTCGCCGGCCTTGTGCGTGTCGGGCGTGAATTCCGACCAGTCAAACTCTTCCTCGGCGTCGACCGTGAAAATCAGCGCCGGCCTTTCGCGCGGCGCCGTTGCGGCGCGGCGCATCACGGCGCTTCGGCGCCGGGCGTGTTTGTCGATCACCTCCTTGAAAAGCGCCTGTTGGGAGTCGGACGTCTCGTCCCAGGAATGACGCTCGGCATAGGCCCTGGTCGCGCTGCGGTCGGTTGACGCCAGAACGTCGCGCAGCGCGGCGGCGGCGGCATCCGGCGTGCGTGCGGAAAGTACGCGGCCGGCGGCGCTCTCGCGGATCACTTCGCGGGCGCCGCCGGCGTCAGCCGCGACCGCGGGCGTCCCGCACGCCATCGCTTCCAGCAATACGTTAGGCCAGCCTTCGCGCGTCGAAGCGAGAATGAGCGCGTCGGCGGCGTTGTAAACGTCGATCAACGCCTCGTGGCGCAGCTGCCCGGTGAAGCGGACGCGCGCGGCGACGCCGAGATTTTCCGCCTGCGCCTTCAGGGCGCCGAGCGCCGGCCCTTCGCCGGCGATGATGAGCGTCGCTTCCGGCAATTGCGCCAGCGCGCCGACGGCGATGTCGTGCCCTTTGCGCGGGATGAGGCTGCCTACCGACGCGAGAACGGTTCCGCTGACGCCGAGCGCGGCGCGCGCCGCGTCGCGGTCGGCCGGGCGGAACATCGAAAGATCGACGCCGTTCCTCAGCACCCGGATCTTTTCCGCCGGGGCGCCGAGCCTGACGAGGTCGTTCTTCAAAGCCTCGGCGACCGCGATCACGCCGTCTGCACGGATGACGGCGCCGAGAATCATCGCGCGCTGACGGGGGAAGAGGGCAAGCTCTGTCACGTCGCTGCCGCGCGCGGTCATGACGAAGGGCTTGCCGAGGCGGCGCGCGGCGGCGCCCGCCGCGACGCCGTCGGGGTAAAGGTAATGGGCGTCGATAAGGTCGAAGTCCCATCCTTCAGCGATCAGCGCGCGCGCCTCCGCCTCGATAACGCGGGCGAGCGCGCGCGCGGCGTAGGTCATCCCGATCTTCGGCGGGATCGCATAGCGGGGGTGGCGCACCTCAATCCCGCGCCTGGTTTCACGCCCCGGCGCTGCGGCGAACCGGGCGTAACGGCCAAAGGCCGGAGCGCTGAAGGGAAACCACGGGACAGGCGCGATCACTTTTACGTCAGCCTTGGTCCGGCGCCGGAAAAAATCGATCCGGTTCTCGACGAAAACGCCGTGTGAGGGCTGCGCGGCGTTCGGATAAAGTGTTGAAACGGTTAGTATTTTCATGTGCGGAACAAGGGGCCGGCGCACCGCGAAAGGAAATTTGCCCGTCGGCGAGCCAGTTTAGCCTGAATTTCCTTCGAATTTGTCATTGGCGCTTTACGGATTATTGACGAGGCTGCGTGTCAGTTCAGCGGAATGCTAGGGGTGTTTGCATTGCACCGCGTGTCGTCGGACGTTTTTGAAGAGAATTTTGAGCGAGCCCCGGCTGCGCACGCCTTTCCATTGGCGGTCTGCTGGTCGATCTGGATTGCGGCGTCGGCGGGCCTTTGGCTGATTGCGCTCCGGGCCGCCGCCTGGCTGTTTTGAAGCCCATATCGACTGACTTCTCGAATTTTTTTTGCATTGCAACGGTGCGCCTCTTTTCGGCCACATTCCTCCCGCGTTAAGAACTCGTAAGGCATCTTTTTCGCAGCCTTTGCGCCGCGGCGTCTCGCACTGACACAAGGGTGCGTGCGTTGCAGCGCAAAATGGGACGACGAGAAAGTTGGCTGGGTGTTTGGGGGAGTTTTTCAGGCCATGAACGCTGTTGCGTTTGCAGCCGCAATCGGTTGCGCGGCTGGCGTAAGCCTCGTGATTGCGCCGCCTTTCCTGCGGCGCATCGGGCGAAACCTGCTGGTCGCGTCTGCGGCTCCGGACCTCAAACCGAACACGCCGCGCTTTGGCCGCGTTGAGCCCGCGAATTTTTCCGATCGCGATCTTAAGCGAGCAAGGTCGCTGCGCACGCCCGGACTTGCAAGCGCCACAAAGCGCGCCTTTGACATTGTCGCGGCGCTGGCGCTCATCACGGCCTTTTCCTGGCTTCTCATCCTGACGGCGATCGCCATCCGCCTCGACAGCCCGGGCCCGGCGCTCTACCGCCAGCGCCGCGTCGGCAAGGACGGCAAGCAGTTCGACATCTTCAAATTCCGCTCGATGCGCGCCGACGCCGAAAAGAACGGCGCGCAATGGGCGCGCGCCGATGACGACCGCATCACCCGCGTCGGCCGCTTTATCCGCCGCACACGGATCGATGAGATCCCGCAGGCGTTCAACATCCTGCGCGGCGAGATGAGCTTCGTCGGCCCGCGGCCGGAGCGGCCGGAGTTCGTGACGACGCTCGAAAAGGATATCCCGCACTACCACGACCGCCACATCGTCAAGCCGGGCATCACCGGCTGGGCGCAGGTGCGCCACGAATACACGGCCTCGGTCGAGGGGGCGCGCGAAAAGCTTTGCTACGACCTTTTTTACGTCAAGCATTTCTCGCTGCTGCTCGACCTTCTGATCGTTCTGATGACAGTCAGGGTCGCCGTGCTCGGCATCGGCAGCCGCTGACGGCGCGGCGCTGACCGGACCGGCGAGCCTTTTGCAGGTCCCGCCGAAAGGGCCAGTCCGGAGGGCTTTACCATGCGCGTGCGCGCCAGGATCTCACCGCCGGTTCGTCTCCTTGCGGCGGCGTTGCTTGCGGTCGGCGGTCTTGGCCTGGCCTCCGCGCTGAACAGCGCCCCCCGCAAGGCGGCGCCGGCGGTCGAGGGCGGCTATATCAGTCCGGCGGCGGCGCGCGCGCTTGGCGCGCGCTGGCGCGATGCGCGCCGGCCCGATCTTGAACGGGAATACGCGCAAGCGCTCCTCGCCGCCGGCCTTTCCGGCGACCTTTTGACGGCGGTCGCAGCCGACGGTCTTTTCGCGAACGATCCCGCGGCGCGCGCGCTCTTTCGCGCCGAGGCGCTGCTCCGGCTCTATCGCTACAAGGACGCCGCCGCTGAAGCTTCCGCGCCGGCCCTCGCTGACAATCCGTATGCGGCCTTTATCAGGGTGCGCGCCCGCGCCGGCGCGGGCGGCGGCCTTGACCGTGACGCGCTGACGCTGGCGACGCGCGGGCCTGCGGCGCTCGCCCGCGAGGCCTGGCTCTTGCGGGCGCGCGCCGCGCTCGACGAATCCGATTTCGCGACGGCGGACGCCAGCCTCAAACGCGCCGCCGAAGCCGGGGCGACGAAAGCCCGCACCGAGCCTTTCAGGATCGAGCGTGATATCCGCGCCGGCAAAACGGCGGCGGCGGCGGCGCTCGGCGCGCGCGCGCAAAGCCTTGCGAAGATGGCGTCGCGACGCGGCGAAACGCCGCCAGATATCGAGGGCATGCGCCTTGCCGCGATGCTGGCGCTGCGCGCGGGCGACGGCCGCGAGGCTGCGCGCCTTGCGGACAGGGCGCAGCTTGGGACGCCGGGCGACCGCGACGCGCCGCTCGCCGCTTTCGCAAAATGGATGGCGGGCGATCGGGCGCAGGCCGAAGCGGTTCTCGCCGCGCATCTTCGCGCCGCGCCGGGGGATTTCGTCGCGCGCGATCTCGCCGCCGCGCTTGCTTTCGAGCAGGGCGAAGACAAGGCGGGCGAGGCGCATCTCGCCGCGCTTGAGATTTCGAACAGGCCGCTCGCCGCGTTTCGCCGGATGCGCCGCGCCGCAGCGCGCGGCGATTTCGACGGCGCCCTTCGGGCGGCTCGCGGGTTCTCGGCTGAAAGGCGATTCCAAGGGGCCGCCGCCGCGCTTCTCGGTGCGGGCGCCGCGACGGCGCGCCTTCCCGAACCGTCCGATGCGGATCGCGCGCTGGCGGCGCTCGCGGGCGCCGCCGATCAAAGATCGGCGCGCGCGGCGGCATCGGCGCTTCTCGGCGCCCGGCGTTCGCCCGTCGATCTCGCCGCCGCCGCTGAGACGTTCGCGCAGCTCGGTCTCGACGAAGACGCCGCTGCGCTCGCCGTCGACGCCAGCCGCGCAGCGGCGGGTTTTTACGCGCCAGTCGCGCTGCGCGCGGCGCTCCTTGAGCGGCAAGGCCGGACCGCGGAAGCGCTCGGCCATCTTGAAATCTTCGCCGCGCGGAACGCCGGCCACGCGCCCGTGCGGATCGCCCGCGCGCGCCTTCTTCTGCGGCTGGACGAGATCGACGCGGCAGCGACGGCCTTCGCTGCGATCGACCCCGCCGCGCTTTTCGCAGACGAGGGCGCGGCGCTCGATTATGCGCGCGCCGCCGCGCTTGCGGGGGAGCCCTCGCGTTGGGCGATGACCGCAGCGGCGAAGGCGGCGCTCGCCCCCGGCGAAACGCTCGGGCGCGTCCTTGAAGCCGCCGGCGATGACGCCGCGGCGGCCGAAACCTATCGCGACGCCCTCATCGATCATCCGGACTCGGCCGATCTTCAGCGCGCCTATCGGGAGGTGATGATCCGCCAGGGCCGCCTCGACGACGCCGAGGCGCTGTTCGCGCTGATCGCGCGGCGGCGCGCCGGGCCGGAGGCGGGTGAGGCCGGAGGGGCCTGAAAATGCCAATTTGTAAGGTGAAATCGGCGCGGTCCGGCGCCCGAAAGTTCCCCCGCCGCATGGCAAAGAACTTGCTCAACCGGTAGTCTGGCGGCGATTCGCGGCCCAAGGGCCGCCGGGGACCCTTCCTGACGCACCGAGAAAGACGAGGAACGACGCCTATGATCCGCCAATTCGCCGCCGCGCTCGCCGCCCTTTTCGCCGTGAGCTGCGCCTCGCATGACATCCTTAATTCGGAGCAGCTCGCCGCTTCCTCGCAAAGTGCGGGGACGAGCGCTGCGCCCTCGCCCGATTACCTGATCGGGCCGCTTGACGCGCTTGAGGTCTTCGTCTGGCGCGCGCCGGAACTGTCGACCAAAATCACCGTGCGTCCCGACGGGCGCATTTCGACGCC
>DNZB01000016.1 GCA_003506635.1 Parvularcula sp. | reverse complement strand
AAATCCCGCCCCGGCCACGTGCAACACAGTTTCGGCTGGCCGCTCGACAATCGGACGGGGGGCGGCTCGTTCCTCTACCACTACGGCGACAACACGATCGCGCTCGGCTTCGTCGTCCATCTCAATTACAAGAACCCCTATATTTATCCCTATGCGGAATTTCAGAAGTTCAAGACGCACCCTGAAATCGCCGCGCTGCTTGAAGGCGGCAAGCGCATCGCCTACGGCGCGCGCGCGATCACCGAGGGCGGTTATCAGTCCGTGCCGAAGCTGGTCTTTCCGGGCGGGGCGCTGATCGGCTGCGCGGCGGGCTTCGTCAACGTGCCGCGCATCAAGGGCAACCACAATGCGATGCTGACCGGCGTGATGGCGGCGGACGCCGCGTTCGACGCGATCGCGGACGGGCGCGAGGGCGACGAACTCGCCGCCTATGCAAGCGCCTATGACCGCTCCCCGGTGAAGCGCGAGTTGAAGAAAGCGCGCAACGCCAAGCCGCTGTGGTCGAGATACGGCACGCTCCTCGGCGGCATCGCGTTGTCGGCCGTCGATCTGTGGACGAACACGATCATTCCGGGCTTTTCCGTCTTCGGCACGCTGAAGCACGGCAAGACGGACGCGGCGGCGACGGGCGAGGCCGCCGCCTTCAAGCCGATCGATTATCCGCGCGCCGACGGAATTTTGACCTTTGACCGGCTCACCAATCTTTCCTTCTCCGCCGTCAATCACGAGGAGAACCAGCCGGCCCATCTTGTCTTGAAGGACCCTTCGATCCCGATCGCGTTCAACCTGCCGCGCTATGCCGAGCCCGCGCAGCGCTACTGCCCGGCCGGCGTCTATGAAATCGTCGGCGCGGATGCGGGTTCCCCGCGCTTTCAGATCAACGCGCAGAACTGCGTTCACTGCAAGACCTGCGACATCAAGGACCCGTCGCAGAATATCGACTGGACGACGCCCGAAGGCGGCGGCGGCCCCAATTATCCGAATATGTGACGTCAGAACGTAGGAGCGTTTGCGTTGAACAAAATTCTGTTGACCCTCGCCGGCGCGTTCGCGCTCAGCGCTTGCGCGACGGCGCCGGCCGCGTCTGAAAGCGCGGCGGGCGATTATCTCGCAGGACGTGTCGCGGCGGGCGTCAACGACGTCGGCGCGGCCGCCGACAAATACGCCGCCGCCGTCGCCGCCAACCCGCACGACAGCGAGGCGCTTCGCCAGGCGTTTTTCTTTTCGCTCGCGGCGGGGCGCATCGACGCCGCGCTGCCCTTCGCCGAACGGCTCATCGGCGCCGACCCGTCGGACGGCCTTGCGCGGGTGACGCTGGCGGCCGCGAAACTCAAGCGCGGCGATCACGCCGGCGCAAAGGCCGGGCTTTCGGGCGAATTCCAGGAATCCTTCTCAAAGTCGATCGCGACGCTCGCGGTCGTGTGGATCGAGGCCGAACTCGGCGGCCCTGAAAAAGGCCTCGCCGCGCTCGGCGCGGCGCCGGAGGACGTTTTCAAAGGGTTCAATTCGGGCGTCACCGCGATCCTCGCGGAGGAGGCCGGCCAGATCGACGCGGCGCGCGCCGCGCACGAGCTCGCCGTCGGCTCCTTCGCCGGACCGGCGGGGCGCGAGGCTTACGGCGCGTTCCTCGAACGCATCGGCGACAAGGCGGCGGCGCGGAGTTTTTACGAAGCGCTCGAAAAGGAGCGCGGCGCGGCCCGCCGCGCGGCCCGCGCCGGTCTGCGGCGCGTCGAGAAGGGAACGCCCAGCAAGGCGTATACGGACCTTTCCGCGGCGGAAGGGACGGCGCTCGCCTTCTACAATTTCTCCGGCAACATTCTCGAACAATCGGCGGGCGAGCGCGCCCGCGCGTCCGAAGCCGGGTTCAATGTCGGCCAGCCGCAATTCACGCTGCCGCTCGCGCTTGCGCAGCTGGCGATCTATCTCGATCCGGATTTTGCGCCCGCGCGCCAGCTGGCCGGGTCGATCCTCAACGTCTATGCGAATTTCGCCGCCGCCCGCGACATGTTCCGGCGAATCCCGCCGTCCTCGCCCTATTACGAGCAGGCGCAGATCGAAATCGCGTCGAGCCTTGCGGCGGAGGAAAGATCCGATGAGGCGATCGCGCTGATAAAGGCGGCGGTCAGGGCCGACAAATCCTCCGAGGAAATGCGCCTGACGCTCGCCGGGCTCTACGCCGAGCGCGGCCGTCACGCCGACGCCGTTGCGGCGGCGGGCGAGGCGATCGCGCTTCTCAGCCCCAATCCGCCGGAAGACGCCTGGCGCTTTTACGTCGCGCGCGCCGCCGCGTTGATGGAGCTGAAACGCTGGCCGGAAGCCGAAAGCGATCTGAAAAAGGCGGTCGAGATCGCGCCAGAAGAGCCGACGACGCTCAACTATCTCGGCTACAGCTGGGCGGAGCGCGGGGAAAATCTCGACGAGGCGTTCACGCTGATTGAAAAGGCGGTGGCGCTTGCGCCCGGTTCGGGCGCCATCATCGACAGCCTCGGCTGGGCGCATTATCAGCTCGGCCGGTACGAGGAAGCGCTGCCGCATCTTGAGAAGGCCGCCGCTCTTGAACCTGCCGATCCGACGATTACGGATCATCTCGGCGATGTCTATCTGAAGCTCGGGCGCAAGGTCGAAGCCGAATTCCAGTGGCGCCGGGCGCTGGAGCTGAAACCGTCCGACGCGGTGCGCGCCGCGATTGAAAGAAAGCTTGCAGCCGGCGCGCCCGCGCCGAAAACGCCGGGCTGAAACGCCGCGTCCATGGTCGAGGAAATCGCGCCCGCGAAGATCAATCTCTACCTCCATGTGGGGGGGCTTCGGCGCGACCGGCTGCACGATCTTAAAAGCCTCTTCGTCTTCGCGGACGGCGGCGACGTGATCGCCGCTGAACCGGCGCGCGACCTGTCGCTCAAGATCACCGGCCCGTTCAGCGCGCCCCTGCTCAGCGCGCCGGCGGAGAAAAATCTCGTCCTGCGCGCCGCGCGGGCCTTGCAGGCGGCGACGGGCGTCAGCGCCGGCGCGCGGATCACGCTCGACAAGCGCCTGCCGATCGCCGCGGGCGTCGGCGGCGGTTCGGCGGACGCCGCCGCGGCGCTCCGCGCGCTGATGAGATTGTGGCGGATCGAGATCGGCGCCGGCGCCTTGCACAAGATCGCCTTCGCGCTCGGCGCCGACGTTCCTGCCTGCCTTTCCCGCGCGCCGGTCCTTGTTTCGGGCGCCGGCGAACGCCTTGCGCGCGCGCCAGGGCTGCCGCCGCTCGCCGTCTGCCTCGTCAACACGCGCGTGCCGATGCCGACGGGCCCTGTGTTCCGCGCGTTCGACGCGGCGAACCCCGCGCCGGCGCCGCCCGCCGATCCTCCGTTTACGGCGCTTTTCGGGATCGGCGCGGTCAGGTCGCTTTTCGCCGCGACGCGCAACGACCTTGAACCCTACGCCGCCGCGCGCGAGCCTTCGGTCCGGCGTGCGATCGCGGCGCTGTCGGCCGCGCCGGGCGCGCTGCCGGCGCGCATGTCAGGCAGCGGCGCGACGGTCTTCGCCCTGTTCTCCTCGCGCGTCGGCGCCGCGCGGGCCGCGCGGGCGATGCGCGCGCGCGGCTGGTGGTCAATGGACGCTTCGCTTTACGGCGCGGGCGCCCCATGACGCTCTCAAGTCCGCTTCTTCCCGGCGGCGCCGTCCTGCTGGCGGCGGCGCTCACCTATCTGTCGGGACGGCTGTTGGCGCAAAAGAAATGGCTCGCCGATTCGCCGGTTGCGCGCTCAAGCCATCAGACGCCGACGCCGCGCACCGGCGGGGCCGCGATCATGATCGGCCTTTCCGCCGGCGCGCTCTTGCTGGCGGCGGGCGATCCGGCGCTTTTGAAATTCGCCGCGCTGGCGTTCGCCGCCTTCGGCCTTGGCTTCGCAGACGATGTCCGCCCGTTGCCGGCGTTTTTGAAACTGATCGGGCAGGTCGCGGTCGCGGCGGCTTTCGTTCTTCTCTTCGGCGCGGTCGACAGCGCGCCGGTTCCCTTCCTCGGCGACGTCGCGCTGGGGCCTGCGGCGCCGGTCCTCACCGTGTTCTGGATCGTCGCCTTCATGAACGCCTATAATTTCATGGACGGCGCGAACGGCCTTGCGGCGACAGCGGCTATCTTCGCGTTGTCGGCGCTCGCGGTCGCAGCGGCGGGCGCGGGCGCGTCGGCCTGGGGCGCGCTCAGCGTCGTCGCGGCGTCGGCGCTGTTCGGCTTCCTGCCGCACAATTTCCCGGAAGCGCGGCTGTTCATGGGCGACGGCGGCAGCCAGCTCATCGGCTTCATCATCGCCGCGCTCG
Organism: Parvularcula sp.; assembly: GCA_003506635.1. Classification (GTDB taxonomy): domain Bacteria; phylum Pseudomonadota; class Alphaproteobacteria; order Caulobacterales; family Parvularculaceae; genus Amphiplicatus. Next base: position 1,582 of record DNZB01000016.1, on the reverse strand, counting down.
CCGCGCTCGCCGCCTCCGGAGCAGCGCCGGTTTCGCCGCTCTTTGCGCCGACCGTCTTCATGCCGTTTCTTTTCGATGTCGCCTTCACGCTCGCGCATCGCCTCGGACGGCGCCGAAACATCGCAACCGCGCATAACGAGCATCTTTATCAATTGCTGATCCGGCTCGGCGCGTCGCATGCGCGCGTCACGGCGCTTTATCTGGGGCTCGTCGCGGTTTCGACCGTCGCGGCGATTTTCGCGAGCGCGCTGCCGGCGCCCCTGGCGTTCGCCGCGCCCGCCGGGCTGTTCCTCGCGTTTCTCGTCCCTGCGCTGCTCCTCTTCCGGAAGGCCTCGGCGGCGGGACTTTTTTCAGCGCCCGCGCCGAACGCCGCGCGGCGCGCCGACCTGCTGCCGAAAGCGGCCGAATAGGACTCAGGAAACGCGCGCGACCGATTGCGCGGCGACCGCGCCGAGCTGGGCCGAAAACGCGTTCGCCGGCGCCAGCGCCAGATCATCGAGCGCGCGCGCCGCATAACGCCGCGCGCAGGCGAAAGTGTCGTCAAGCGCGCGCGTCTCGGCGATCAGCGCGCGGGCGCGGTCGAAATCGTCGGGGCGCTGACGGCCTTCGGCGATCGTGCGCCGCCAGAAATCGCGGCCCGCGCCGTCCGCCCGGTCAAGAGCGTAAACGACCGGCAGGGTCATCTTGCCTTCGCGGAAATCGTCGCCGACGCTCTTGCCGAGCGATTGTTCGCGTCCGGAATAATCAAGCGCGTCGTCGACCAGCTGGAACGCGACGCCGAGATTGCGCCCGAAGCTTCGCAAGGCCTCCTCGCTGCGCGCGTCCGCCCCGGCGATGATCGCGCCCGCCTGCGTCGCGGCGGCGAACAGGGCTGCGGTCTTTGATTCGACGACGGCGAGATACATCTCGAACGTCGCCTCGAGGTTTTTCTGGGTCGCCAGCTGCAACACTTCGCCCTCGGCGATGACGCCCGAGGCGCGCGACAGGATCTGCAACACCTTCAGATCGCCGGCCGCGACCATCAGCTCAAAGGCTTGCGCGAACAGATAGTCGCCGACAAGGACGCTTTCCTTGTTGCCCCAGATGATGTTGGCGGTGCGCTCGCCCCGCCGGAGCGCCGAGGCGTCGACGACGTCGTCATGAAGGAGGGTCGCGCCATGGATCAGTTCGACCGCGGCGGCGAGCTTCACATGGTCCCCGCCCGCATAGCCGAAGAGGCGCGCGGCGGCGAGCGTCAGCAGCGGGCGCAGGCGCTTGCCGCCGGAATTGATAAGGTGGCTGGCGATGTCGTGGATCATCGGCGCGCGCGAGCGCATGGCGCCGAGAATGGTCGCGTTGACCTCGCCAAGGTCATCCTCGCACAGCGCGCGCAGGCCGCCGACGGCCTGCGCGAAGTCCGCGTGACGCGACCCGGCCGGCGGCACCTGTACGGGCGGGATCGGGGAGACGGCGAGGTCCACGGGGCTCAAATCATTGAAAGGACTGACCGCGAAACACTGGGGCGCGGGCGCCGCCGGGTCAAGCAGCGCGAGCGCGACCGATTGCGCCGCGTCTTGCCGCTTTCCCCCTTGGGCCTGACGCC
>DNZB01000358.1 GCA_003506635.1 Parvularcula sp. | reverse complement strand
TGGGGCGGATTTTCCCGGTCTTTTGCGGCGCGGGTCCGGCGGCGCCTCCGGCGGCTCCCCTTCAAAAAATCTTTACATTCCCCTGAAACGTTCCTACATGCGCGTCGTTCGTCAGACCCATGGGACCTCTCCGCAAGTTTGGCGTCTTGGTTTGGTTTAACCCCTGAGGTTCCATGAGATGGACAGACACCAGTCTGCGCTTGCGCTGGTCCTAGCGGACCAGCCTGAACTCCCTGTTCATGCCTTGCGCCCGCATGCCGCCAGAAAGGCGGCGGACTTCTTCGTGCGCGGGTTTCCGGGGGACGTGCTTTACGCCGTGAAGGCGAACCCGCACCCGGCGATCATCGACGCCGTGTGGGCCGGGGGCGTGCGCTCGTTCGATGTCGCGTCCCTTAACGAGATCGAAGCGGTGCTCGCCCGCTGTCCGGAGGCGCGGCTCGCCTTCATGCACCCGGTGAAATCGCGCCTTGCGATTCGCCGGGCCTATTTCGACTTCGGCGTGCGCATCTTCGTGCTCGACAGCCTCGATGAGCTCGACAAGATCATCAGGGAGACGAACGGCGCGAAGGACCTGCACCTCGTCGTGCGCATCGCGGTGTCGTCGGATTACGCCCAGCACAAGCTGAACGGGAAGTTCGGCGTCTGTGGCCCGGAGGCCGTGCTTCTCCTCCGCCAGGCGCGCGCCTCGTGCGAAGAACTGGGCGTTTCCTTCCATGTCGGCTCGCAGTGCATGCGGCCCGAGGCTTATCGCGCGGCGATGGAGATCGTGTCGGACCTCATCCGCCAGGCGCAGGTGACGGTCGACATCGTCGATGTCGGCGGCGGCTTTCCGGTCGCTTACCCCGGCCTCACCCCGCCCTCGCTCACGACCTATATCGAGGCGATCGCCAAGGCGTTCGAGGACATGCCCGTTTTGCAGAACGCCGACCTCTGGTGCGAGCCGGGCCGCGCCCTCTGCGCCGAGGCCGGCAGCCACATTGTGCGCGTCGAGCTTCGCAAGGGAAACGCGCTTTACCTCAATGACGGCGCCTATGGCGCGCTCTTCGACGCCGCGCATGACGGCCTTGTCTACCCGACGCGGCTTTTGCGCGCGAAGAAGGGCCCGCGCCGGGTCGTGAAGCCGTTCAAGCTCTATGGCCCGACCTGCGATTCGATCGATACGCTCAAGGGGCCGTTCATGCTCCCATCCGACGTGCATGAGGGCGACTATATCGAGTTCGGCCAGACGGGCGCCTATGGCGCCGCCTTGGCGACGCGTTTCAACGGTTTTGGCGAATATGCCGAGGCGATCGTCGAGGACGCGCCGCTGATGTCGGTCTTTGGCGAGGTCGAGGCGGAAAACGTCGTCGCGATGGCGCCGGCGGGCGCGGCGAAGGGCTGATATGCGCGGGCTAAATGATAACGCCGCTCTCCGTCTCGGGGAGCGGCGCTTTATTTGCGCTCTTGCATCGCTCGCGCCCTCCCCTATATAGCGGCGCATTCGCTACGGCCCTCCGCGCATCCTCATGATGCGGCCCGGATCCGGTGTTTCACTGGACGACAAGGACCGAGTCCCATGACCAAGCCCAAAGACAACCGCAAGGCCGAGCTGCTCTCGACCGAGATCGAGCATATCGACATCACGAAATTCGACGCGCGCCCGATCATCGACGCCTGGGGCAAGATGAGCTTCACCTCGCGCGATGCGGCGCGCGCGGCGCAAATTCTCAACATGGCGCTCGCCGACAAAGCGTGTTCGCCCTGGCTCGTCATGGCCGGTTCGACGGGCGCGGGCGGGTGCCTTCACGTCTGGCGCGACATGGTCGAGTACAACATGATCGACGCGGTCATCGCGACCGGCGCCTCGATCATCGACATGGATTTCCTCGAGGCCCTGGGCTTCAAGCACTATCAGGCGAACGAAATCCCGGACGACAACACCTTGCGCTCGCTCTATATCGACCGCATCTACGACACCTATATCGACGAGGAAGAGCTTCAGCACGTCGATCACACGATCTACGAGATCTGCGAAAGACTGGAGCCGCGTCCCTACACCAGCCGCGAGTTCATCCACGAAATCGGCAAATGGCTCGCAAGCGGCAACGCGAAAAAGAAGGACTCGCTCATCCAGCGCGCTTATGAAAAGGGCGTGCCGATCTTCGTGCCGGCGTTCTCGGACTGCTCGGCGGGCTTCGGCATCGTCAAGCACCAGGTCGAGCGGCGCAAGGCCGGCAAGCCCTATATGACGATCGATTCCGGCGGGGATTTCCGTGAACTGACGGAAATCAAGCTCGCCGCCGGCACAACCGCGCTCTTCATGGTCGGCGGCGGCGTTCCGAAAAACTTTGCACAAGACACGGTCGTCTGCGCCGAGATCCTCGGCCATGACGACGTCGAAATGCACAAATACGCGGTGCAGATCACCGTCGCCGACGTTCGCGACGGCGCCTGTTCATCCTCCACGCTGAAAGAAGCGGCGAGCTGGGGCAAGGTTTCGACCGTGCACGAACAGATGGTGTTCGCGGAAGCGACGAGCGTCGCGCCGCTGATCGTCTCAGACGCCTGGCACCGCGGCTTCTGGAAAACGCGCGAGCCGCGGCGCTGGGCGAAACTGTTCGCCTAGACCGTCGGGCGTGATTAAGGAATCGCGCCCGACGCTTGTCTTATGACTCTTTCGT
>DNZB01000111.1:3080-3280 GCA_003506635.1 Parvularcula sp. | reverse complement strand
AGATCCTCGTCGAACACCATCTCGGTGCCGAGCCCGTCGCATTTCGGGCAGGCGCCGGCGGGCGCATTGAAGGAAAACAGGCGCGGCTCGATCTCGTCGATGGTGAAGCCGGAGACGGGGCAGGCGAATTTGGCGGAGAAGATGATGCGGTGCGGCGCCTCCGCGCCTTCGCCCTTCGTGACGGCGCTTCGCGCCTCCTC
>DNZB01000111.1:505-2720 GCA_003506635.1 Parvularcula sp. | reverse complement strand
CCGTCAGCCAACCCCAGCGCCGTCTCGAAGCTCTCTGCGAGGCGGCTTTCAAGGCCCTTCTTGATGATGATGCGGTCAACGACGACGTCGATGTCGTGCTTCAGCTTCTTGTTGAGCGTCGGCGCGTCGGCGATTTCGTAATAGGTCCCGTCGACCTTCACCCGCTGGAACCCCTTCTTCTGAAGGTCGGCGAGTTCCTTGCGGTATTCGCCCTTCCGCGCCCGGATCATCGGCGCGAGCAGGAAGAATCGCGACCCCTCCGGCTCCGCCATCAGCCGGTCGACCATCTCTGATACGGTCTGCGACGTGATCGGCAATCCGGTCGCCGGCGAATAGGGAACGCCGATCCGCGCCCAGAGAAGGCGCATATAGTCGTAGATCTCGGTGACGGTGCCGACCGTCGAGCGCGGATTGCGGCTCGTCGTCTTCTGTTCGATCGAGATGGCCGGGCTGAGGCCCTCGATCTGGTCGCAGTCCGGCTTCTGCATCAGTTCGAGGAACTGGCGCGCGTAAGCCGACAGGCTCTCGACATAGCGGCGCTGCCCCTCGGCGTAGATGGTGTCGAAGGCGAGCGAGGATTTGCCGGAGCCCGACAGCCCCGTCATGACGACAAGCTTGTCGCGCGGGATCTCCAGCGTGACGTTCTTCAGATTGTGTTCGCGGGCGCCGACGACGCGGATGGATTTGAGGGACATGGGACCAACGGCAAAGGGCAACGGGCAACGGGCAATGGTTGAAGTGGATTACGCGGTCAAACCTGCAATCGCTCATTGCCCGTTTCCCAATGCCTGACTCTCGCGTTGACAGCAAGAACAGGATGTGAACATTTTGCGGCGAAGCCGCCGTTTCGGCTGGTTTTCCGGGCAATCGCCGGATGGGGAAAAGGATCGTCTCGCGCGGGGCCCGAATCCCTGAAATCGTCCGCTCCCGCGCATTTTCAACGGAGAATTTCCATGGCTGGCAGCGTCAACAAAGTCATTCTCGTCGGCAATCTCGGCAAGGATCCGGAGGTGCGTTCGTTTCAGAATGGCGGCTCGGTCTGCTCGTTTTCGGTCGCGACGTCAGAGACCTGGCGCGACAAGGCGACGGGCGAAAAGCGCGAGAAGACCGAATGGCACAACGTCGCCATCTTCTCCGAAGGCCTTGTGAAGGTCGCGTCGCAATATCTGAAAAAGGGCTCGAAGGTTTATCTCGAAGGCCAGCTCGAAACGCGCAAGTGGCAGGATAAGGAAGGCAAGGACCGCTACACGACCGAAGTCGTCTTGCGGAACTTCAGCGCCTCGCTCGTCCTTCTCGACCGGCGCGAGGGCGGCGGCGGCGTCGACTATGCGGGCGCGGGCGCGCCGCGCGAAGTCGCGTCGGGCGGCGGGCGCTCGTTCGAACTTGACGACGAAGTTCCATTTTAAGCCGCTGCGCGATGCGACTCGAATTCGAATCACATCGCGCGCGAACGCGTCAAACGACGCTTGAAAGCGCGTCGCGATGCGATTCGTGATGCATTTTTAAGTCACTCGAATCAGAAAATCGCAGAATTCTTGCGAAATCGAACGCGCAATCGCGTTTGAAGCGCGCATGGTTGAATACTTTTTTAGCAAATTGAATTATCGAGAACGCTCCGTAGCTACTCGGAGGAAAGACCATGGCAGTGAAACGGAAAGCCAAGCGCAAGACGGCGAAGAAGGCCGCCAAGCGCACGACGAAGCGTAAAGCGACGAAGCGTAAGGCGACGAAGCGCAAGGCGACCAAGGCCGCTCCGGCCAAGAAGCGTCGCAAGGCTCGCCGCAAGAAGAAGGCGGCTTAAGGCTGCTGACTTCAGGCGTTATGTTGCGTCCCTGAACGCCGAAATGCCGCAAGGTTGAGTATCGCGGCGACGTTCAAAGGGCCGATCATCCGGAAATCAGTCGAACAAGGACGATCCGGGCGATCTTGGGAGTGATCCTCCGCCCATTTCGCTCTTCAAGGGCGCAAGTCTTCTCAGAACCCGGCGCGCAAGCGCCGGGTTTTTTCTTGAAGGCGCCGTCGCGCGATCCCGGATGTCAACGCGATGGCGCCGGATTTTTCCTTGGCCGCGGCGCTTGTTTTGGAAACGCATCATTTGGCCGGCGCAGCCTGTCATCGCTGCGCCCGATCGCCAAGGAACCCGATATTGCATTGCGGCGAACAGCTACAGGAAAACGGGGTCGCGCTTTCCCCGCGCGCCGATCGTCGCCCCGCC
>DNZB01000111.1:0-233 GCA_003506635.1 Parvularcula sp. | reverse complement strand
GCGCTGAGGGCGCCACGAAACAGTAGATTGCAATCGCTTGCCGGGTTAGCCTTCCGGCATGGTGAAAGCGGCCACTTTCCAGCGAACGATCCTCATTACGGTAACGGCGAGCCTTGCGGCATGCGCGACGAGCGGCGCTCCTCCGGCGACATGGGCGGCGCATGGCTATCTGACGCCGGGCCCCAATGGCGATCCCGAAATCATCGGCGCCTTTGACAGCGAAGCCGAATGCC
>DNZB01000394.1 GCA_003506635.1 Parvularcula sp. | reverse complement strand
CTTCATCCCTACTCTACCACGGACCAATCGCCCACGCTCTCACTCGGTGAGGGTGAAAGGCTGAATCCCCCACGTCTCGCGGCATCGGCCGCTTCCAGGAAATTTGCCTGTCGACAATTGAGATTCGGAAGTTTGTGTCAGCCGCGTCAAACGGATTTACGCATGTTCGCCGACAGCTCGAAGATCACTTCGGAGCGACGCGCCGTCGAAACTGGGAAGCGCTATTCCTTTAGCAGAGATAGAAAAGCCGGGTTGATAAAGAGCTTTTCGCGACCTTCCTTCCGCTCCTCAAGCACGCCGACATCGACGAGCGCCTTCAAATATGCGGAGGCGGTCTGGCGCTTCGCAATGCCCGCGTCGACGAGATTTCCGATGCGGCAATAGGGCTGGGTGAAGATGAGCTCGGCGAGTTCGCGTGAGTACACGCCGGGCGCTTTGGCCTTTATTTTCTGCGCTGTCTCGTCAATCAATTTTTGAATGGATCCAATCTTTTCGGTCGTCGATTTCGAGGTCGCAGCGATGGCGTTCAGCATGAAGACGATCCACGGCTCCCAGGCGGCTTTCTTCGTCACGTTGAGCAGGAGTTTGTAATAGTCTCCTTTGTTGGCGGTGATGTGCCGACTGAGATAAAGGATCGGCGTCGTCAGCAAGGCCTGCTAAATGAGGAGAAGGAGATTCAGGATTCGTCCCGTCCGGCCATTTCCGTCCGTAAAGGGATGGATGGCTTCAAACTGATAGTGCGACACGGCCATCCGAATGATAGAATCGATATCCGTCCCTGCGTGAATGTAGCCCTCCCAATTGGCAAGGAGACCCCGCAAGAGCGCTTCGCCTTCCGGCGGCGTGTAGACTATTTTTCTCGCCGCCTCGTTGAGGAGCGCCGTGCCGGGCGTTGAGCGGATGTCTATTTCGGCGCCCTTGATCGTCGAGCAAATCTCGGCGGCGGTCTTCGTCGACAGCGGGCGATGCTTCAGCGATTGGCCCCCGTCAAAGAGAGCCGTCCGGTAACGGAGCGCCTCCTTCGTCGCCGGGTCGGCATTCCCTTGGCTGTCGGCAGCGAACTGGAAAAGGCGATCGGTCGTGGTGACGATGTTCTCGATCTCCGAGCTTGCCTGGGCTTCGAGAAGCGGGATCGAATTGATCAGCACCGTCTGGTTCGGAATGAGGTCGCCGGCGACCTTGAGTTCCGCCAGCGCCGCCCGCGCCTCGATGCAAGCCTTAAGAACTCGCCTCGTTTCGATATTCTGGGCGGGCGGCAGCGGCGCCAGGTCGGCATAGGGGCGGCCGGCCGAGAACCTTGATCCGTTGATTTTTTTTGGTTTGTTCGACTTATCTGAGGCTTATGTCGAGGCCCTCGACAGGTCAAGATTATATGTACAAAAGAGGCATAAAAATCGACATGTTACGACCTGGGTCGCTCGCACCGAATTTTTATGGAGGTGGAGCGCGTTGACAGCGTACCGCCGTTCGCATCGTCATTCTGCGCGGTCGATGCGCCTGACGACCGGAACGGCTCTCAATTTTGCAAGCAGCGCTTCATAGACCGGCCGCGACAGATCTCCGACCTTGCAGCCCGGCTCAAGCACGAAGGAACGCGCAACTTCATCGGTGTTGAGTTCGTCGATGATCACCCACAGACGCTGGACCTGGCCGCGGCGAATGCGCCGGACTTCGATTTCCGGAAGCTCGAACGCCCTGCGATCAGCATCCGGCTCACGCGAAGTAATCGGCAGCACAAATATCGTATCGCGGCCGTCAACCGCAGTGCGGATGGCGACGACGCTCTCGCGCGTCTTGCGTCCGGCTTCCTCGCCGCGCTCCTGCTGCCACCGCCACAGGTAATCGTAAAGGATGATGGACCCGCCGACGATTTCCGGATAGGGCGACTTTTTCCGATCGCCCACGGCTCATCTCTTGGCGAGTTCGGCGTCGATCGCCGCATTCAGGACGCTGCGTAAGTCATCCGAAAGCTCATCCATCGCATAGGCGCGCTGCGGGTCGCCGTTTTCGACAAGGCGGTCGAAGTCATCGACAGCCATGAGAACGTATCGGGTCCTCCTGTTGCGCTGAATGCCAACCGGCCCCTTCTCCGCCGCGGCCCAAACATCGCCGATCCGGTTGGAAAGGTCGGTGGTCGAATAGTCGGCGACGATCTGTGGGCGCCGCTTTTCGGTCGTGGTGTCCATGCCTTGCTCCTTGACCACGAAGGATGCCACAAGATTGCAAACATTGCAACCGTTTTCATCAACTACCGCGGCAGCGTTGAGGTATTGGAAAATAGGAATAAAATCAGCGGTTAGCGGATAGGCGTACCGTCGGCGCAGGTTGCGACCGAAGCGTCGGTGAAGGCGTCGGCAATAAGCCCGCTCAATGCGGAGGTAAGGCTGCAATCCTACCCGAAAACGTCACCGTCTCCTTTCCCGCGCCGCACCAGACGCCCGATCCTGAGGAATGGATTAGATAACCCTCGCGCCGAACTCTCGGTGAGAAATTCAGGCAGAAACTCATACCTTAGGTATGACTTTCTACGGAGAAGACTCAAGCGGAGCCCGACTTCGGATAGTGCGATTACCCTCGGCCGCCCCCCCAATCACCGCCTGTGTTCCGAGGCTCCGAGTTCATCCCACATCCAGCTGAAGTCGTAGCTCGCGATGGGATCGTCGGGATCCTGCGGTCCGGAGCTGTTCTCCAGCATCTTCAGCCAAGCGATCACTTTCTCTCGGCCTTTGGCTGTCTTGGCCGCTTGGCGCGGCGAGCGGTTGCCGAGCGCGGGTATCGGTTCATCCAGTGTGCGTCGGTAATGGTCCGTCAGCCGTCGGTGCACGACGCGCTTCATCTCGTCAGGCGGCAAAGGCGGCGGCTCGGCGTTCCTGGCCGTCCGCCCCGGCGGCGCCGACATCATCTGCTCGACCGTCTGCCTCTCGATCAAAGGCGCCCGAACCAGGCCCGCGAGGACTGGCTCAAGCATCGCCCGGCCGCGATCAGCTCGGCGTGCTGAGTTGACCGACAGGGTCACCGCCTTGGCGCTGATCTCCACATTGCCGAGAACGATCGCGCCGTCGTCCATGGAGGTGCTGAAGGTTTGCGCGGTCGCGGCGTTTCGCGCCGACGCCTTGCGGGCCTTCTTTCCCGGATCCAGCCAGTTCCAAAAGCTGTCGCTTTCTTTTCGCAGAGTCGGCAGCGCGTCGAGCGCCGATCGGATCGCGGGCAACTTCGTCTTCGACTGAAGCGGAAAATGCAACGTAACGAATTCGAGGGGTTCGCAATCGGAATTCTGCATCTCCGGCAACGACGGATTAAGGGCGCGGCGAAGCACGTCATCAAGCCAAAGGGTGCTGAAGAGGGAGGCGGCTCCGACCAGCACCTGATCTGGGGTTGCCTTGGATGCCAGCGCGTCCTGATCGGTAGGCTCGCCGAGCAAGCGCGCACGCTTGATGGCTGCTGCCCGCGCTTTCTTGCGAAGCCGTTCGATCGACGCCAACGCCTCATCCGCAAGGCGATGATCGAACGCCAGCACCGCCCCGGTGATCTGAGTTTTGCCGAGGACAGTCACGATCCGCGCCGCAATCCGGTCCCATTGTTTTAGGCTGCGCGTCGCGGAGCGCTCGAACACGCGAATGGGTTCGCCGCCGCGGATCAAGTCGCGGGCCAGAAAGCTCTCGCCGACGACGATGCCGCTCACTTCATAAAAGCTCATCGTCGAACGCCGCAGCGCTTCGACATAGGCGCGCGTTCCGGCGCTTTCATTCCAGCCGCGACGTTTCAGGTAGTCGTCGGCGACGTTTCGCTCGTCGGGAGCGGAAGACACGAAGTCCTCGAACGCGCAGCCCCAGAGATTCGAAACACCATGATCGCCGATGATATCGGCCAATTCATCGAGTTCGATGCCAGCGCTACGGCAGGCCTCGCCGACATGGCGCTGGAAGACAGCATCAAACGCGCCCGCCCAATCGTCGCGGCGCACCCATTTGATTAGCCCCTCAATCGAATGAACTGCCGCCATCGGCGCCACACTCCACAAATTCCTCGCGAAGCTACGTAAGCATCCGCCGAAGGGCGCCGGCGACAGGCCGCCAACGTTGCATCAATCAAGGAATAGGCTTGGCCTGTCCCCGATTTAAAGGACCCCGAAAAAAGGTGTTTCAATCGAACTGGAGGCTATCATGGGAAGACGACGGACGCACAGCGAGTAGTTCAAGCGGGAGGCTGTAAGGCTTATTTGGGAGCGCGGGGTGACGACGGCGCAAGCATCGCGGGACCTTGGCGTTCATCCGAATCTGTCGCGGCTGTGGTTGAAGGCGTACGAGGCCGATACGGTGCATGCTTGACCCGGCCACGGGCGGATGACGCCCGAGCAGCTTGAGATCGACCGGCTGCGGCGCGAGGTGACCAAGCTCAAGGCCGAGCGCGACATTCTAAAAAAGGCCGCGGCCTACGTCGCGAAGGATGGAGGCGCGCGTGCCATCGGTTCAAGCACATCGCCGACCGCATGAAGTTCGCCTTCATCGCGAAGCAGCGAGGGGTTGAACGCATGCGTTTAACAGCCGCTGACATGGATGTGCGAAGCGCTCGGTGTTTCGCGGAGCGGATTCTCCGCCTGGCTCAACCGGCCGCAAAGCGCGCGCACGAGAAGCGACGTTATTCTCGGCAAGATCGTTCGGGACAGCTTCGAGCGCAGCGATCGAACCTACGGCGCACGGCGCGTCTGGCATGACGTGCTGGCCGAGGGATTTTCCTGCGGCCTGCATCGCGTCGAGCGGCTGATGCGCGCTCACGTTTTCAGGGCCCGACGCGACGGCGGCGCCTGCCGAACGACGCTGGCGAGCGCTCAATCATCGCTGACAACACCCTCGACCGCCAGGTCGAGGCGCAGGGCCCCAACCGGCGCTGGGTCGCGGATTTCACTTACGTCTGGACGGCGGAGGGTTGGCTCTATGTCGCCGTCGTCCTCGATCCCTTCACCCGGCGGATTGTCGGCTGGTCGATGAGCGCCTCCATGACGGCGCAGCTCGTTACTGACGCGCTCACGATGGCGCTGTGGCGGCGCGGCGGGCCGGACGCGCGGCTCCATCATTCCGACCAGGGAAGTCAGTATACGAGCGAAGCGTTTCAGCGCCTGCTCGTCGATCACGGCGTCGATTGCTCCATGAGCCGGTCGGTAAATTGCTGGGACAACGCGGCGATAGAGAGCTTCTTCTCCTCGCTGAAGACCGAGCGCGTGTCCCGAAAAACCTATCGAACGCGCGATGACGCAAATTCAGTTGCGTTCGATTACATCGAGCGTTTCTACAATCCGAATCGCCATCACTCAACCATCGGCTATCGCAGCCCGATTGCATTCGAGGAAAAGATGGCTTTAGCTTAACTGACCGTCCACAAAACCGGGGATAGGCCATAGTTCGAGCCATGGATGCATCGTGAGGAAAAGCTCCTGCAATTGCAGATCGAGCAAAATTCTGACGACCGGATGGACGTCTATTGGCTCGTAAACGGCAAAAGAATAAAGCCCGCCCTGTTAAGCGGCGTGCCGCCGATTTCCGATCTTTTCGAATTCCTGCGCGACAATTACGGACGGCAAAGCTATTGCGTGATGATTCGCCGCAAGAAAACGATGATTTTGACGCACGAAGTAGATATCGGCGTTCCGCTCGTGCATTCCCCGGCGCGCGATATTCGCAGCGATATCGAAACTCTGCGCCAGGGACGAAGACTGCGTTAGCAGGATTCGCGCAAGGGAATGCATTCCATATCGTCGTAGATCGTGATTTGACAAAAGGGAATTCCCGCCGCGGCTGAAATTCGCGCCAGTGCGTCACGCCGGCGCCCGGAACCGTATTTCGCATTGGCGCGGTGATTTCGCAGGAATAAATCCGGCCGCAATGAGGAGATTTGATGCCAGCTTCTTTTCGCATTATGGTGCAAACTGAACAGTTTTTGTATTATTCTGTATTTTGGTATTGAAGTCAGCCTACCGGAACTGGCGGAAATGGACGCAAGCGGCGCGGCGCAATCGAGAATAATGGGCCATGGCGTTGCGGCTCTCGATGAAACTCCCACAATTTGGGAAGAGCGCGTCGCCTATGTGCTCGAACGCCTCGTCGACCGTAAGCTGATTTCGACTGGCGAGCGCAAATCAATCGGCGACCTAGTCCTCTCCACCGGCGAGCCGCTCGATCGAACGTTATGCGGCTTGCTTCTCGCGGAAGAGCGCGACCTTGCGGACGCTTTTGCCGGGATTTTCGGATTTGACCGCTTCGAGGCGCAAGAAACAGATGGAGTGGAATTTGCCCGCCTATTGTCTCCGCAATTTCTTCTGAGCGCCCGGGTTTTTCCGGTTTCAGAGAACGAAGCCGGCATTCGCGTGGCGCTAGCGGATCCAACTGATCTTTTGGGCCTCAAGGGATGCGAATTCGCGCTGCAAAGGAGCATAATTCCGGTGATCGCGACGTCGAGCGAACTCGACGCTCTGTTCGCGCGCCTTTCAACGAACGAGGACGCCGTAAACGATGGCGACGGGGCCGACCTGGCCAGTGACGATGCGGAACGGCTCAAGGATCTCGCCAGCGCCGAACCGGCTGTCAAAAAATGCAATTCGCTGGTTAGCGATGCGGTGAAGGCGCGCGCGTCCGATATTCATATTGAGCCTGACGAGCGCGCTTTCCGTGTAAGATTTCGCGTCGATGGTGCGCTCATCGAGCGCGACAGCCTGTCGGTGCGACAGGGGCTCGCCGTCATCTCTCGCTTCAAGATCTTGAGCAATCTCGACATTGCGGAGCGCCGCCGTCCTCAGGACGGACGCTTTACGTTTCCGGTCGCAGGGCGCGCCGTCGATCTCCGCCTTTCAGTCACGCCGAACGTATATGGCGAGGGGGCTGTTCTCCGGCTGCTGCAGCGCGACGAGATCGCGCTCGATCTCTCGGCGTTGGGATTCTCGGAAGAGGCAGCGGCGCGGCTCCACCGGCTGACCGACCGCCCGAATGGCATCCTTTTGCTCACAGGCCCGACCGGCAGTGGCAAGACGACGACGCTCTACGCGCTGCTGCGACGGCTTGCGCGCCGCGACGTAAAGATCCTCACCATTGAGGACCCCGTCGAATACCGCATCGACGGAATCTCTCAATGTCAGGTCAACCCGGCGATCGGCCTGACTTTTGCGAGCGCGCTTCGGTCATTTCTGAGACATGATCCTGATATCATGATGGTCGGCGAAATGCGTGACCTTGAAACCGCGCGCACGGCGGTCCAGGCGGCGCTGACCGGTCATCTGGTGCTCTCGACCCTTCATACGAACGATGCGCCCTCCGCCGTGACGCGGCTGCTTGATATGGGCGTTGAAGATTACCTCATCGCCTCGACCTTGATCGGCGTCGTTGCGCAACGGCTCCTCCGGCGAACCTGCAACAAATGCGACGGCGCCGGCAGGATTTCAGATGCTGTCGAAGGCGTTTGCCCGCGTTGTGCAGGTTCGGGATTTTACGGGCGCATCGCCGTCACGGAAATTCTCGAATCCGACGACGCGTTGCGAGCGGGCGTCAAGGACCGAAAGACGGCCGCGGAGCTTGCGCAGATTGCGCGGGGCGCCGGGTTCGTCACCATGCGAGAGGACGGCGAGGCCAAGATCGCGGCGGGCGTCACGACCAGCGCCGAACTGTTGAAGGCGATCGCCGAATGAACGCCGGGCTAAAGCGCTGGCGATATAGGGCGGAAGACTCGGCCGGCGCTGTCGTCGACGGCGTCATCGATGCCGCTGACCGTGCTTCGGCCGGCGAAGCGCTGCGAGCGCGGCACTTTATTCCTTTGACACTGAAGGAATCGTCAAGGCGCTCCCTGCCCACGCTAAAAAGTGGCTCATCAAGCGGAAGGCTCACGATCGCTGAGCTCGCCCGGGTGACGGCGCGTCTCCGTGATCTTCTGCGCGCGGGCATACCAGCCGCGCCGGCGCTCCGATTGGCGGCCGATCAGGCCGCAGCGGCGCGGGAACGCGAATTCTTGCGCGCGCTTCGCTCGGATATAGAATCCGGCCGAACCCTCACCGCCGCCCTTGCCCGCAGCCGCTTCGAGACGCCTAGGCTGGTGCGCGCGCTCGTCGAAGCAGGTGAGGCCCTCGGCGATCTCGCGCGCCAATTCGACAGGCTTGCGGCGCATTATGACGAGGCGTTGAAGCTCCGGCGGGAAATGGCGGCGCAACTCGCTTATCCGGCGGCTCTTCTGGCGCTCGTCGTCGCCACGCTATTTTTTCTAAGTTTCTTCGTGCTTCCGCAGTTTGAACAGATTTTTGAAAGCGCGCTCGCCCCGCCGCCGCCTGAAACGCGCTTCGTGATCGCCGCCGGCGCCGTTGTTCGCGAATATTGGGCCTTCGCGCCGGCAATCCTGCTCGTGCTATTCGCGGTGGGGCGCCTTGCGGCGCGGCGATACCCCGGCGCCTGGGAAGAAATGCGGCTGTCAGCGCCGGTCGCCGGAAGGCTCCTCAAAGTCGCCGAATTCGGGGCCTATTTTCGGACGCTCGCGACGCTCATCGGGGGAGGCGCGCCGCTCGCACGATCGCTGCCGCTCGCGCGCGATGCAATGTCGATCGGCATCCTCAGGGCCGAAGTCGACAGCGCCGAAAGCTCTGTGCGCGTCGGCGAGCGCCTTAGCGCGTCTTTGAGCCTGAAGACGCGCTGCCCCCGCGACCTCATCAGCTATATCGAGATCGGCGAGGAGACGGGCGCGCTCGCCGCCATGACGGGCGAGGCCGCAGCGAGGGCCGAGACGCTGCTCAGGACTGCGGTCCAGAAGATCTTAAGCCTGCTTGCGCCCATGACGACGGCTTTGATGGGGCTTGTCACCGCCGGCGTCATTGCCGCGGTGATGACCGGCGTATTAAGCTTGAATGAAACGATCCAGTAAGGTGACGCATGAATCGCCGATCAAGCGGGCAACTGGGGCTCACTTTATTTGAGCTGCTTATCGTTCTTGCAATTCTTGCTTTTATCGCGGCGCTTGTCGCGCCGCGCGTCGTCGGATATCTCGGTCGCGCGAAGGGCGACATTGCCCGGACCCAGGCGTCCAATCTCGCCGCTTCGCTGGAGCTCTTCTTTCTTGATCTGGAGCGATATCCGACCGCTGAGGAAGGTCTTGCAGCGCTTGTCTCCGCACCTCCGGATCAGGCCCGATGGCGCGGCCCCTATTTGAAGGATCCGGCCGGCCTGATCGACCCGTGGGGGCGCCCCTACCTCTACGAAGTTGACGAGGCGACATCGGCGTTTGCCGTGGTGAGCTATGGCCGCGACGGCGCTGAAGGGGGAGACGGCGAAGATGACGATATCCGCAAGAACTGAATGCGTTGCGCAGCGCGGCGTTACCTTGTTTGAGATGCTTGTCGCGCTTTCAATCCTGTCGATGAGCGCTGGTGTTGCAGCGGCGGCGATCGCTAGAGCCTCGCCCCGACTTGCCGTTGACCGCACCGCCGACACTCTGGTCCTCGACTTGAAGCGCGCGCGCCTCCTGGCCGAAACTTCAGGGGCGCCGGTCGCTGTGCGCGCCGATATCAACGGATACGACATTCCGGCGTTAGATGTCGCGCGCGACTATCCCCGCGGTCTAATCGTCGCCTGGAACGGCGAGAACGCATTTGAATTCTCAATCGGCGGCGGGCTTGATCAGGCTGCCGCCGAAATTCTTCTCAGTAAAGGAAATTCGGCGGCGCGCGTGAGCATTGCACCCGTGACCGGGAGAATTCGCCGTGGCGGGTAAGCGCTCAGGCCAGCAAGGGTTTTCTTTGCCTGAGGTCCTGATCGCCGCCGCGATTGCGGCCGGCGTCGTCGCGGCGGCGGCGCAGGCGATTTCGTTCGCGGTCCGCCTCAGCGCCGCGGCGACGCGTTCCGAAACGCGTCTCGTCGAGGCCAAGACTATCATATCACGGGTGAGGGCCGGCATGGACGACGCCGATGCGCTCGAAGGGTTCAAACACTGGCGCCTCAGTCGCGAACCCGCGCCTCGATTTGCCGAAGCCGAAACGCCCTCCTTTGATCAAGTGACCTTGCGCCATGAGGAGGACGCGAACTGGACGATTGGGTTCTGGGCTTTGAGAATGAGAGAACCGGCGTCGTGAGCGAACTGCAACGCGGCTACTCGCTGGTTGAAGCGCTTGTGTCGGTAGCCCTTCTCGGCGCGATCGCCGCAGCTTTAGCCCCGCCTACCTACACCGCCGTCCGGGCATCGATTCGCTTGGCCGAGGCCGCCAACGAGTCGGAGACTGATCGCGTGGGCGACGAGACTCTGACGCAACTTTTTCAGAGGATGTCGAGGCTCGACCGCGCATCGTCTGGTTACGCCTTTGTCGGCGAGCCGCGATTTGTCACCTTCGCCTTTCTGAAAGATGGAGAAACGGGCGCCAGCGCCATTGACCTAAAGATCATGGCTGACGAACTTTTTCTTTTCGATAGCCGCCTGCTGACTCCCGCGAGCAAAAACTTGAGCGAGGAGAACGATCGAACGCCGATCCTGCTGATGGAAAACGTCAGCCGGTTCCGCTTTTACGGACCGCAAGGGCCTGATCTTGAGCATGCATGGTCTGATCGGTGGCGGGAGGCCGATCCGCCCTTGTTAGTCGCCATCGAGCGATCAGATTCCCGTAACGCAGCGTCGCAGCCGCTCAGGTCATATTATCTTGGATCACGCGCGCCGGTGGCCTGCCTTTTCGATCAAGTCGTTCGCCAATGTCGATAGCGGGTCCCGCCTTCCTTCATCGGCCGCTTCCGAGCCTTTCCCACATCTCAATGAAGGGCGCAGCAGACTGGCTACTTGAGGGTCTTCGCGTCGTGCTGCCCGACGCCGTCGTCAATGCGGGCTGGCGGCCTCACCTGAAGTTGGCATCGCGGAATGACCCGGACGCGCAGCAGCTTGTCGAGCGATCCTTGTTCGGAAACTGGCGTGTTGCGCCAGCAACTGACGAGGCTCCGCCCTTGTCTCTTGCGATCGCTCTCGCGCCTGAAGACGTATTTGAAACGCACGTCAATCTTCCGGCCGCCGCACGCGACGATCTCGACGAGGCTGTTTCCCATCGTCTCGACTATCTCTCGCCGCTGCCAAAGCACGCAATTGCGTTTGCGATTGGTCCGGTTCGCACAGCGTTTGGCGAGCGAATTGAAGTCTCGGTCGCGATTGCAAGAAAAGAGACGGTCAAAAATTGCCTGGACCTTGACGACGGCGTCGGGGTTAGCCTTGTCGGGTATCGAACGGATCCGTGCGGTCGCTTCGAGTATGTCTTTTTCCAGGAAGGAAGGCACGACGCCGGCGGTCGAAAACCGACCGTTCGATTCATCGCGGCGATTGCGGCGATTTCCTTGCTGATCTTGGGCGCCGATCTTCATCTTCGCCATCGCATCGCCGCCTTTGACGCTCATCAGGGCGCCCTCATTGAGACGGCAAAGGCCGAACGAGCGCGATTTCAGTCTCTCGACTCAGTTCCCGCCGGATTGACGCCAAACGCAACCGGCAATGAGGCGCTCGCCTCCTTGACTTCAGCATTGCAGACCCTTCCTTCCAAAGCGTGGGTCCAGGAGATTTCGATCGAAGACAACGCCGTAACGATCAGCGGCTACGCTCCTGACAGCGCAGATTGGCCGGCGCAGGATACCCCTACGATTACTGCATCGGATCGTCCAGGCGTTCAGGCGTTTAGTCTTCGCCTTGATCTCGAGCGACCCCTATGAGCGGCGTCGCTTTGTCCGCTCGATGGATCCATGGATTTGCGTCGCTGGCGCTTGTCGCCGGATTTTTGGTTTTCGGCTGCGTGACGCTGAGCGCCCTTGTTGTGAACTTTGCGGAGAAGTTTGAAACGCTGAAGGAGCGCCGCGATCAAGCGGCGGCGCTGGAATTGAGAATTGACGAATACCGTTCAGAAACAGCGCGGAGGCTCGCCAGCATTGGGGCGACGCCGGCGGACGCCTTCCTTGTCACAGATCAAGATCAGCTGCGCGCGAGAATGTCCGCACTTTGCGCGGCGCTTGTCGAAGCGATTGCCGCGCAATGCACAGTAGGCGAAGAGTCGCGGTCAGCGACGCATTCGATCTGGCGCGCTGAAATCGCCGCCACCGGCGGTCTTGCAATGCTCGTCTCGTCGCTATCAGCAGCGACCGCACCGCCGATGCGACTTGCCAAACTCAAAGTGACGCCGATTTCAGCGGAGGCGACCCACCTGATCGCAAGGGTCGAAATCATCGGAGCGAGCAGCGTGGGCGCGGGCGAATGACTTACGACCCATTTGGCGACAAGGTGTTATGGATCTGCGCTGCAGTCGCTTCAGCCGGCGTCGCGCTCGCTGTCGTACCCGCGCCCACTCTCAGGATTGACCCCTTTCCTCCGAAATCGCCCGCCGCGGTTGATCTGGCGGCGCCGGTGAACCTAGATCTGCTGGCGGTCATGTTTGACCATTCTGATTTGCCGGCCGCTTTGCCCCCCGCCGTGCCGCCGCCCGATCCCGCAGCTGACTTGAAGCGTTTTCGCTTCGCCGGCTCCGCAAGCGACGGACGAACCGTTACCGCGCTATTCGAGGCGGGCGGCGTAGTTCAGCTAGTGAAAAAGGGAGAAATGTTAGCGGGCTTCGTGCTCAGCGAGATCGAAAGCGCGCGCGCAGTTTTCGTTAAGGATGACATTGAAGTCGTTCTCCCGCTCGGGGCTCAATAAGCCCATGGTCCGCGAGTTGCTCTTCTCGACCGACTGGAGGGTGAGGATTGAGGCCGCCATGAGCCGATCGCACACAAGGACGCGCCTAGGCGGGGTAATCGCCCTAATCGCCCTGACGGGCGGCTGCAGCGCCATTCCCAAAAGGGAACAGGCGTTCTCCTTTCCCGGTCGTGAGGTTGCCGTCGCCCGAGAGTCTGTTCCTGGGGCTCCCGACGTCGTCGCCTCACCGCCGCCGAGGGCGGAAGCGACCGAGCGTCTCGTTTACTTCAGAAACGTCGGCGGCGCGCTGACGACGAATGAGGAGCGCGGCGCCATCGCCGGCAAGATGATCTCGCTCAGTTTCGTCAACGCACCGGCCCCTGATGTCGCGCGCACGGTGATCGGCGACATCCTCGGCCTGACCGTTTCCGTCGCCGATGGCGTCACCGGCGCCGTGACGCTCGCGTCACCGGAACCGATACCCGCGGCGGATGCCCTCAATGCGCTTGAAACAGTCCTCGCCGAATCAGGGCTCGCGCTGCTCCGCACCAAAGGCGGGTTTCTCCTAACCAGGCTCGATCAGGCCGGGCAGGAAACCTCGTCGATCAATAAGGGCGCCGCGGTCGGCTACGGCGTCGCCTTCGCGCCGGTACGTTATGCGGCGCCGACGGAGATCGCTTCGCTCGTCAGGCCGTTTATTTCGGATCGCCTGACCATGACGCCGGATGATGCGCGCGGGGCAATTCTCCTCAAAGGGCCGCAGAGCGACATTGAAACGGCGATGGAGGCGATCACGACCTTCGATACGCCGCAGCTCGTCGACAGAACCTTCGGCATGTTCCGCTTGCAATTCGCGGATGCTGAAACGCTACGCTCTGAAATCAACGCGATCGCCGACGCGTCGAACGCCGGCAGCGGCGCCCCGATTGAACTCCTCGCCCTGCCGCGCCTTAACCTCCTCTTCGTGTCGGCAAAGTCGAAGGCGGCCTTCGACGAGGCGCGTTTGTGGATCGAGCGCCTGGACAGGCCGTCGGGTGGGGACGCGCGGCGCCTACGCTATTACCCAGTTCTCAATACCGCGGCGGAAACGCTTGCCGATCAACTGAACGCCGCGTTTGGCGCGCAACCCGCGATAGCGCTCGAGGCTCCCGTCGCCCCGCCGGCTTCCCCGGAAAGCGCCGTCCAGCCAGATTTTCGAGCGGCGTCGGCGGCCCCGCGCCGACGTGCGCAGCGGGCTGGAAGCGACGAGCTTTCAATCGCTGTCGACCAACTCAACAATGCGCTGATCATCCGCGCCACCGATCAGGAGTACCGTGAGGTCGTCGAGTTGATCGAGCGTATGGACGTGCTCGCGCCGCAAGTTCTGATCGAAGCCACAATCGCCGAGGTCACGCTCAATGACGCGCTCAGCTACGGCGTCAGGTGGTTCTTCGAAAACGCCGAGTCGAGGGTTTCGTTTCCCGGCGCGAACCCCGGCGGCGGCGACGACAACAATCCGGGAACGTCGCTCAATCCGTTCGGATCGATCGTTCCCGGTCTCAATTACTCCTTCGCCGCCAACAATGTGTCGGCAGCGCTCGATCTTCTCGGTTCTGTCACGGATATCAGCGTTCTCTCCGCGCCGTCGATCATGGTCGTCAACAATCAATCAGCGCATCTTCAGGTCGGCGACGAAGTGCCGATCGTCACGCAGCAGGCGCAATCGACGATTGATCCCGACGCCCCGCTCGTCTCGACGCTGCAGCTCCGCGAAACCGGCGTCATCCTCGATGTCAAGCCGCGAATCAATGCGAGCGACGTCGTGGTGCTCGAGATCGCGCAGGAAGTGAGCGATGTGACGCCGACGACGACATCGGGCATCGACTCTCCGACCATCCAGCAGCGGAAATTTACGAGCACGGTCGCGGTGAAGAACAATGGCACGATCGCGCTCGGCGGCCTCATTCGCGAGACCTACACAGACAGCGAGACCGGTGTGCCGATTCTGAAGGACATCCCGGGTCTCGGTTACGCTTTCAAGTCGCGCGACATCACGAAGCGCCGAACAGAGCTCGTCATCTTCCTCACGCCCCGCATCATCCGCACGGAAGATGACGCCAGGAACGCCATCAACTATATTCGCCGTGAAATGACGAGGCTTGGAAAGCCCGGCACGTGAGCGAGGCAGATGTCGCATCTGTTCGCCATCGCCAGAAAGGCGCCGCCCTTCTTCTCGTCTTGTGGACCGCGCTTCTTCTGTCGGTGCTCCTCGCCGGGGCGCTGGGCGCGGCGCGCATCGAAGCGAAGATCGTGGCGGCGAAGCGCCAGCAATTTGCAGCCGACCTCGCGCTCGACGCGGCGCTGGACCTAGCGGCGTCGACGATCGTCGCGGGGGAACCCACAAGCGGCGGGGCGATTGTTAAAGAGTTTACGTTGAACGGCTTTGTTGTGAGCGTGGTTCCTTCGATTGAAGGGGAAAAACTCGACGTCAATCGCGCTGAAGAAGGGGTGATGTCGTCGTTCTTTCGCGCGGCCGGATTGGATCCTGCCGCCGCTGATCGGTTGGCGGCGGAAATTTCAGATTGGCGCGACGAAGACGATCTGCCGCGTCCAAACGGCGCCGAGAAGCGGGACTATGCTGACGGATCCGGTAAATCGATCGGCGACCGGCCGTTCAATGGCTATGGCGAAATTCGCAACGTCCTTCATATGACGCCCGAGATCTATGAGTGCGTTTGGCCGGCGCTCACCATATTCGGCTCGGGCGCGCCGCCGTCGGCGCGCGTCATGGCGCTCATTGGCTTGCCGCAATCGACAGCCGCCGAGCCCCTCGCCGCGGCGCGGCTGGGGAGTTCTGCGCGAGGGTCGCTCGCTGGAGAGGTCCATGCGATCGAAGCGGTTGCGGAGAAAGGCGGCTCGCTGCTCGCGCCCCAACAACGTGTTCGGATTTTTCGGGCGGTCGGCGCGCCCGGAAGGCCGTTTGAGCAGATCGCGGCGTTCACGCCGGAAGTCGCGATGACCAAGCCCTGTTCATTGAGAGCAGCCGTCGAAGAATAGAACGGCTCTGAAGTTGCCGCAGCGACGTTGTTTCTAGGGTCGATTTTTGAACAGTTGCAATTTGATGACGCCCTTAGTGCGCTCATTTTAGTGCGAGCGGGAAATCTCTTTCACATAGGCTCGACGCGCGAAAAAAGTGAATTGACAATCTTCGAGGTTGTGCAATTCTGACGCGAGTTCCCAAGTATCCGTCGCCCACTAGCCTCTGTTGCTTTTGAAGCCGCGAATTCATGACCGCGCGCTTTGGGTGCTTTGTTTCAACATGATTGACCATCCAGGCGTCGAGCGTTCGACGCATGGGGGAGGGAATTTTGCGAAAATTTCTGCTGGCGAGCGCTTGGGCGTTCGTGTTGACGGCTCCCGTCCATGCAGACGAGACCGTCACCTTCACCTATGACGAGTACGGAAGGCTCGTGCGCGCAGCGCGGGCGGGCGCCGTCAACAATGGCGTCGCGACCGACTATCAGTACGACAAGGCCGACAATCGCACCCGACGAACGTTGACGGGATCTAGTGGAACGAGCCCTTCGCCGTCCTTCTCGGTGAATGACGTGAGCGCGGCGGAAGGATCGACGCTGGTGTTCACGGTGACCCGGTCGGGGACATCCACTGGCAGTTACAGCGTCAATTATGCGACCGCGAACGGCACGGCAGCGGCCGGGTCCGATTATACATCGGCGTCCGGGACCGTGACCTTTGCCTCGGGCGAGACTTCGAAGACGGTCTCTGTAACGACGCTCTCCGACGCCGTCAGCGAGGGCAACGAAACCGTCCTTCTCAATCTTTCCAGTGCGACCGGCGGGGCGACGATCTCTGACAACCAGGGCGTTGGTACCATTACCAATGTCAGTCCGCCGCCGTCCTTCTCGGTGAGCGACGCTGTCGGTGAAGAGGGCGACACGATGGTCTTCATCGTGACCCGCAGCGGCGACACCTCGGGGACAAACAACGTCTCATATGCGACTGCTAATGGTACTGCAGTCTCACCTAGTGATTACAGCGCGTTGAGCGGCACGCTCACTTTCACCTCAGGCCAAACAACCAAAACACTTTCAACGTCTCTGCCCTATGGGACCAACGGCGAGCCCACGGAAGTTATGTATCTCAATCTTTCGTCGCCGACCGGCGGCGCGTCTATCAGCGACAGTCAAGGTGTCGGCTCCATCTATAACGTACCACTTTGTGGGGGCGTACCCTGCTAGACGACAGCAACAGTGATGCGCGACCCGTCGCGTTACGTGAAGATCATTCAAGAAACGATTGACCATTCAGAATTTGAGATGAATATGAAACAGCACCTTCGACTTGCAGCCTTCGCCTGCGCCGCCGCTGCAACGCTTTGGTCCATCGCCGCTGCTCAAGGCTCTACGGAGCCGTTGACCGTTCGGCCCCAGATCGATGAACGCGGCGTCGATCTCATATCTCAAGTCGTCCAGCTTAATGGTATCGGCAGGATCTCGATTGGACCTGACGGCGAAGGCGGGTTGACCTTCGCCCACTTGTACCGCGATGGCGGGTGGCGCTTCGAGCAATCGGGCATGATCGAGGATACGGGCTACGGCGCTACGGTCAGTCTTGGTTCCTCCGCTGATACCTTTTTGACGAATCCCTATGGAACCCTAACTAACGTCCCGGAGCACGATGGGCTCAACACTTTCAATTTCGTGAATACCTCCGGAACCTCTTCAACACTCAAATATGAATATTATTACACGTCGAGCCCGTATAACTTCTCCCAGCGGACTTGGACGTACACCGACAGGACTGGCGCGACATACATCTTTAGCGGAGAACTTGGGCCAGGCCTTCCGCTTACTCTTCCGATCCCCCGACTTGTTCAGATTACCTACCCGGCAGGCGAGGTCGTAAATTTCAACTACAAAGAAGTAGTCATCGACGGCATCAAAGCCGTTCGCCTGCAGTCGATCACCAATAATCTCGGCTACGCCATCCATCTGGAATACGCCCGGAACGGCGCGCCGTTGATCGGCGAAGTCGAGGAATGGCAAACCTTGCGTAAGGCGACCGGATTTGATTCAACGGTCGTAACGAATTGCGCGCCGTTGGCGGATATATGCACGATTCCTGCGTCTTGGCCAAGAGTTGAATTCACCGGGCCTTATTCACGGGTGGATTCGATGACTGATGGTCTGGGCCAGACCTCGACATTTTCACACGACACGAATGGACGGCTGACTGCGGTCCGCCTCCCAGGCACCGCAAGCCCGACGAACAATTTTTCTTACACATACAATGCGGATGGAACTGTCGACACGGTGACAGCAAATGGCGCTGTCTGGGATTATAATTCAACGACTGCGGACAACATTCGCACGCTTCGTGTTGAAGGTCCGACCGATAACGACGTCATCGTGATTTCAAACACGCTGTTTGGAAGAATTGAAAGCGTCGCGACCGGCGCGACGGGTGCGCCGGCCGCGGGCGGCCAAATCACTACATATGCGTATGAGCCGAATGGACCTTATCGGCTGCAGAGAATTACTGCGCCCGAAGGGAATTATTCCGAATTCGGATACGACACTCGGAGCAATATCGTTTCAACGACCCTCGTCGCGAAACCAGGTTCCGGCATCCCAAATATTGTCACGTCCGCAACCTACCCCGCCACCTGTGCGAATCCGAAGACTTGCAACAAACCGACGTCCACGACCGACGCGCTCGGAAAGACGACTGACTTCACGTATGACGGCACCCATGGGGGGCTGCTTACGGTGTTGGCGCCGGCGCCGGCGACCGGGGGTATTCGCCAACAGATAACTTACGCCTATACTTCGAACGCGGGAGTTTGGCGGGCCTCGACGGCCACGACCTGCGCGACCGCGCAGGTCTGCGCTGGAACAGCCAATGAGGCGAAGATCACGATCGCCTATGGGACGCACTTATTGCCATCTAGCATCTCATTTGGCAGCGGCGACGGGTCTCTGACCGCTTCAACTTCGTACTCCTACACATCCGCTGGTGATGTTGCGACCATTGACGGCCCGCTGCCGGGAACCACAGACACAACTCTTTACTTTTATGACGCTTCTCGGCGACTAATCGGTAACATTGGTCCCGATCCGGATGGAGCTGGGCCTTTGAAGCGCCGGGCCAGTAGGACAACTTATGTCGGCAACTCTTCGTTGGTCGATTTCACTGATCAGGGGGCCGTGGCCGGAACCGATCTTGCTGCGCTTGGCGCGATGACCTCCCTTCTCCGTACAGACATTGATTACGACTCTTACGGTCGGCCGCTTAAAGTCCGGGACATTTTTGACGGGCTGACGCAAGCAGTCGCTCAGGTCAGCTATGACGGAGCCGGAAGAACGGACTGCATCGCGCTGAGAATGAACAAGGATGCTTTTGGGAGCCTCCCAACCTCCGCCTGCGTCCTTGGAGCCTTGGGGATTTTCGGAAACGATCGGATACTGAAATATGCCTACGACAAATTTGACCGTGTGATATCTCAAACGTCGGCCTTCGGGTCCCCGGCGACTGTGGAGCGGATCGAATCGACGACCTACACGCCGAACGGCCTCGTCGCGACATTGTCGGACGGAAAGAATAACAGGACGACGTACGAGTATGACGGCTTCGATCGGTTGAGGCGGACGCTGTTCCCGCACCCGACGACAGCCGGGACGAGTTCATCCTCCGACTATGAACAGCTGACCTATGACAGCGCATCCCGCGTGACGCAGCGCCGGTTGCGCGACGGGCAGCTGATTGGCCTCACCTATGACTTCCGCAGCCGGTTGACCGGCGTCGATGTGCC
The DNA here is from genome assembly GCA_003506635.1 of Parvularcula sp. GTDB lineage: Bacteria > Pseudomonadota > Alphaproteobacteria > Caulobacterales > Parvularculaceae > Amphiplicatus. The sequence continues at coordinate 2,811 of DNZB01000394.1, read as the reverse complement.
CGGAACGGCCGACGACGTGACCAACACTTATGACGTGCTCGGGCGCCAGCTTTCCTCGGCGATCGCGGGCCATACGAACAGCTTCGCCTACGACATTCTTGGGCGGCTGTTGTCGGAGACGAGCCCGCAGAACGGCGTCAACAAGACGGTCAACTACCAGTACGACCTGGCGGGCCGGCGGACGCGCGTGGACTACCCGGCGGATTCGGGCGCGGCGGCGCTGTGGGCCTCCTACAGCTACGACGTGACGGGCGCGATGACGCAGGTGCGCGCGAATTCTGCGACCGTCGGCACGAACGTGCTGGCGACCTACGCCTATAACGATCTCGGCCAGCGGGTCTCGATCACGCGCGGCAATGGCGTCACGACCAACTACGCCTATGCCGATCCGGCGCGGCGCCTGTCGCAGATCGTCCACGACCTCGACGGAGCGGGGACGGCGAACGACCTCACGATCGACTTCACTTACAGCCCCGCCTCGCAGATCGCGACGCGCGCCGCCTCGAACAATTCCTATTCCTGGCTCGGGCATTTCAACGAGGACGTGACGGACCTCCTCAACGGCCTCAACCAGCCGACCATGGTCGGGGCGACCTCGATCAGCCATGACGCGCGCGGCAATCTGACGACCGACGGCACGAAAATATTCACCTATGACGCGCAGAACCGACTCATCTCGACGGCGGACGGGGCGTCGTTCAAATATGATCCGCTCGGCCGCCTCTATGAGACCCTGAAATCCGGGACGACGACGCGATTCCTCTATGACGGGTCTGAGGCGATCGCGGAGTATTCAGGCGCTGGCGCGCTGTTGCGGCGTTATGTGCGCGGGGCGGGGCTGGATGAGGTGGTGCTCTGGTATGAGGGGACGACCCTCAGCGACAAGCGGTACCTTGTCGCCGACGAGCGAGGCAGCGTCATCGCCGGGACGGACGGGGCGGGCGCGACGCTGTTCAAGAACGTCTATGACGAATATGGCCGACCAGGCTCTGCCAATCAGGGGCGGTTCCAGTACACGGGCCAGATGTGGCTCGAGGAGGCCGGGCTCTACCACTACAAGGCCCGCATTTACGACCCCGGCCTTGGCCGCTTCCTCCAGACCGACCCAATCGGCTACGCCGATGGGCTGAATTTGTATGCTTATGTCGGCGGGGATCCGGTCAATGCGATTGATCCGACAGGGACCGAAATGTTTGACTTGGTTCCGTTTCAAACGACAATACCGTTTGGTTCGTGTGTTCATTGTGGTTCAAGTCTCGGGGGGCTCGGTAGCGGAAACCTCACCCTTGTGTTCGCGCCCGGCGGCTTTGTCGGAAATTTCATCACAAATGTTAGTTTCAATTTGCCATCGAGCGTCGGCGGTAGCGCAGATGAGATCGTAGTGACCGGAGCGCGCGGCGACGGCGGCTATTTAGATGGATTGTCCTATATTGACCTCTCCGGCGGCTTGACGGGGCAAGACGCGAATTACGCGTATCTCGGCCCGCTCGGGCCGGTCATTGTGGCCACCAGGCTGCGTCCGCGGTCGTCCAACTTGTTCGGTATAGAATCGTCTCCGACTAGTCCTCAATCAGCAACTCCCAGCAGTCAATTCTTTGGCTTAGACTCATGTGCGCTAAGGACTGCGGTAGTCGCAGGCGCTGTTACTATTTTCGCAGGAGACCTTGGTATCATTTTGTCCAGAAACTTTTTTGGCCTTGCATTCCGAGCTACGGCCTACGCGCTTATCGGAACTGAACTCGTAATAGCTGGATTGGCCGTTGCTATCCTGGTGTATATTTACGATAGACAGTCTGGCGGAGCGGCGACTCGGTTCTTCGAGGGCGTACTTGGTAAATGTTAGAGGATCAAATGCAAATCAGCGCCTTTGCACTCGCCATATTGAGTTGCTGGTTCGCGCATGTTGCTGGCGCGGGCTATGTCGTAGCCAACGAACATAAGAAGAGATACACTGGCGCATTTTTTAGAACTTTGATTTCGGTGATTCTTTTAGCTATTGCTCTACACATCGCAGGACAGTGACTAAATGCGCATGGAGATAATAGCTTTACTATGGGCGCTCCCAACGGGGTTCAAGTTGTAGATGGACCTTTCCTGCCACGCACCTGATGCGATGTTGGTTGATCGCTCAGTAGGCTAGCATGGATTGAGCAAAGCAAATTGCACCATTCGGCCGAGTTCCTGCCCACGCAACCTATCTGCGGCCTTGCAACTGAAGCCTTCGCAGCCCCTGACCGTCTCCCCGTAAACCGGGCCGTTGATTGCTGGAATTTTCCGCTTCAGATTTGGAAGAGGAGAATGAGCTATGAAGCGATCGAGGTTTCAGACGAGCAGATCATTGCGATCCTGAAAGAGCATGAGAACGGGGCGAAGACGGATGAGCTTTGCCGCCGTCATGCAATCAGCCCGGCGACGTTCTACGCTTGGCGGAAGAAGCTCGGCGGGATGGAAGTGTCGGACGCCCGCAAGCTGCGCGCTCTTGAGGACGAGAACGCCCGGCTGAAGCGGATTGTCGCCGACCAGGCGCTCGACATATCGGCGCTGAAAGCGACAGCGGAAAAAAACTGGTAGGGCCCATGGCGAAGCGTAAAGCTGTGGGCTTCCTCCGCGAGGAGTTATTGATGAGCGAACGGCATGCCTGCCGTATCGCCGTAAGCGTCCGGGGAACGCGCCTTGAAGGCGGCTGTAGGGAACTCGTAAGGAGACCTGTGCGCGGGTTGGCGTAGCATATTGATTCATCACGCTTTTCACATTTGTGCAGGCTGCGTTTCCGGCAATTATATACTTGACGGAACAAGGCAGAGAGCGTAA
>DNZB01000102.1:5939-6859 GCA_003506635.1 Parvularcula sp. | reverse complement strand
GCCCTGCCTTGCGCAGCCTTACGCTCAGATTGCCAATCGCCCCTTTTAATTCGTGCAGCGTGTAAGACGCGGGGGCCGCGCAGCTCAGAATTGCGGAAGGATTTCGCCCGCGATCTCCCGCTCAATCAACTGGATGGTTTCCTGCCGAAGCCTCCGCTTGGTCGAAGCGTGAGCCGCCTGATTGACGCTTCGAATGTCCTCGATAACCGCGCTGAGGGTCGCATCAATTTCTGATGCGCCGACCAATTGGTCGAGAAAACCGGCCTCCAACGCGGCCGCCGGCGTCAGCATGCGGCCGAGCGCCGCGATATGAATGCGATGTTTGGAAGGCACACGCGATCGGACGAGCGCAAGCGCAAAATCGGGAACGGGGATGCCGATCGTGACTTCGTTAAGGCCGATGCGATAATCTCCTTGCGCCCCGATGCGAATGTCAGAAGCGAGCAGCAGGAAGGCGCCCATCGGATAGGCGTGCCCCTCGCAAACCGAGATGACAGGCTGGGGATGGCTCAACACCTGGATGAGAAGCCTCGCGCCGGCCGTCAGCATCCGTCGCGCGGCGTCCGCATCCCCTGACGACAGGACCTTGACGTCGAACCCGGCGGAGAACGCTTTCGCAGCGCCCGATCGAATGACGAGCGCCGCGTTTTCCCAGCGCGCATTTTCGATGGCCTCGGACATCGCCGCCAGCATCTCGAAGGTCATGACGTTAACCTTGCCGTCATTCATTTCGAGCGTGGCGACGCCCTCAGCGACGACTAATTTGACGGGCGGGCGCATGACTCACATCTCCGGTTCCGAAAATTCTTCCGGCGGCTATCTTGTTGATATAGACCAGTCAATATAACTTCGTCTGCGGCGGCGCCTTTTGACCTAACCGCTTGAAATGGAACGCAGATGCCTCCCGCCGCAAAACACCG